>JAKEIF010000140.1 GCA_022545875.1 Nitrososphaera sp. | reverse complement strand
GGTAGATGCTGCAAGGGTGGCTGCAATTGCGCGGTCTTTGTCGCCAGAACCGTCTTATCTTGACGTGGGCTGCGGCTACGGCGACTTTCTCGGGAAAATCCGCGATTTTCTTCCAAAGGCTGCCGGAATTGAAAAGGAAGGCGGGATCTTTTACTCATTCCAATTCACAAAGCCTGACTATATTTCCCTGATGCCAATCGAGGGCTATTCGCAGCCCTGTGACGTGGCGTTTGTGGGATGGATGGAGCCAGGGCAGGACTTTCGCAGAGAGGTTTCACGCTTTGCAAAATGCGTAATTACTACATTTGACGCGGGAGGCCAGTGCGGGATTAACGGAGGATGTGAATATGAGGAGTTTGGCTATCGCAGGGTTGCCTGGTGGAGGACGCCGTCTTGGATTGATGTCAATGCCGAGCTCATGAATAGATACTATACGAAGGGAATCGACGATCAAAGCAAAGAACAGCTAGCGAAGCTGCGGTCGGCGCATAACTTTTGGTACGTATATGCAAGGCCAGAGCATGCCGGAAAAATAAGTTCAGCACTCAGAGCCCACATGGAAAAAGAGGATCCTGCCGACAGGCATGATTTCGAATCAGTTCTAGATGAATGCGGCTTTGGCTATATGCAGAGATTGCCCAACCTTACAACCGGAGACACGCTCTGGGAAATACTCTTTGGTTAGAAATGCCAAACAGATTGAAAGACATGCAGAAAGCCTGGGCAGCGCTCGCCCAATTCCAGGCGCGCGCAATTTCCCCTCACCATGAGCGCTATAGCTTTCCTTTCTTGAGGGGCTCGTATTTTGTCTACCGGAAAATCGATGTGATGCGCGTCGCTGCAATCGCCAAGTCAGTGTCAAGCGAACCCACGTACCTTGACGTGGGCTGCGGCTACGGGGACTTTTTGAAGCATGTCCGGGAGTTCATCCCAAAAGCCGAGGGCCTTGAAGTGGATGAGTCAATGTTTTACGGCCTTGGAATCGCCAAGCCTGATTATGTCAGGATTGAAGACGCCCGCTGGATTGAAAAGAAATACGATCTGATTTTTGTCGGCTGGATGGAGCCGGGGCAGGACTTTCGCGACCCGGTATCAAAGAATACAGATGTCATTGTGACGACGCTCGACCAGGGACTCAGCCTTGCCGCCGAGTTTGACGGGCACGGCTTTGAACGCGTCGCGTCATGGAGAACGCCTTCGTGGGAGGACGTGAACACAGAGATAATGAACAGATACTATACGAGCATGCCGGAGCAGAAGCGCACTGAACTTTCGCGCCTCCGCGGCGCTCATAACCTCTGGTACGTGTATGCGAAACCTGCCATGCGCGATACTGTTGTAGGCGCGTTGAAAAGCCAAATTGAAAGCGAGCAGCCTACTGACAGATATGATTTTGAACAGGTGCTTGACGAATGTGGCTACGGTTATTTAGAAAAAGGGGGCGATTCGGCGATCCCAGGCCCGCTTTGGCAAGTCCACTTTTAGTCGCAAGGATTAAATCGTATATGGAATGAGCTTTATTGTAAAGAAATTTGAAAGTAAACGTCCTTGGGGCCGCCAAAGAAGTTGGGCGCTCCGCATTTCTCGTAAACTGTGACAATACCAACCTCCTGCTGGATTACGGCGTCCTCTTAAAGAGGGAGCCGGTATTTCCAATGCATGTAAAGCCGAAGGAAGTAGACGCCGTTGTGATAACGCATGCCCACCTGGACCACTCGGGCTTTGTGCCGTCGCTCTATCTATCGGGCTCGACTGACATTCCTGTCCTTGGGACGCTGCCGACCTTTGAGCTATCCGAGCTCTTGATCGAGGATATGATCAAGCTGTCAGGCTTTTACCTGCCCTTTGAATACATCGACCTCATGACCATGCTAAAGAGCTCAAAGAACCTGCAGTACAGGGAGCCGTACATGGTAAATGATGCCAAGGTAACGCTTCACGAGTCCGGGCACGTTGTTGGCGGCTCGACTGCAATAGTAGAACACGGCGGCAAAAGGCTGTTTTACACAGGCGACATCAATACAAGGGGCTCAAAGCTCTTGCGCCCGGCGGACCTGGACTTTGGGGAAATCGACATGATGATTATAGAAAGCACCTACTCGCAGAACGAGCAGGCGCCAAGGGAAGAGTCAGAGAAGGGCCTCATAGAGTTTGCCTACGACGTCATAGAGCGCGGAGGCACGCTGTTTGTTCCGTCGTTTTCGGTAGAGCGCGCGCAGGAAATCGCCTGCGTGCTAAAGGCGTATGACTTTAAGCACAAAGTCGTCATGGACGGGATGGCGCTCAAGGCGAACCAGATCATGAGCCGCCATCCGGCATATCTCCGCGATGCAGAAATGTTCCGGCGAGCGATAGGCGAAGCAGAATGGATTCAGGGATGGAGCAGGAGGCGAAAGGTGGTAAATGAACCCTGTGTGATTATTTCGCCGGCGGGAATGTTGGTGGGAGGCTCCGCTATCCACTACACCCAAGGAGTAGCGGGGAGCGACAAGAACGGCATTGCAATGGTTTCATACCAGGGCGAGGGGACTCCCGGCAGGATGCTGCTTGACAAAAAAATCGCCAACTTTGACGGCAGGATGATGAAGTGTTTCGCAGACGTCAAGCGCTTTGAATTCTCTGGCCACAACAGCAGAAGCGAACTGTTTGAGATCCTCGACCGCGTCAAGGGTAACCCCAAAGTGCTTTGCGTCCATGGCGACGGGCCGTCGTGCGAAAAGTTTGCAGTGGAGATAAAGGAAAAATACGGCTACGACGCAATCGCACCAGAACAGGGCCAAGTAGTCGAAGTCTGATGATAATAAAGAATACGGACCCCTACAAGCTGAAAAAGTGTGTGTCGTGCAAGCGCGACATTGCACTTGGCGAAAAGTATTTTACGTATCCTCTTTCGCTTCAGCAGATCTGCACTGCATGCGCTGAAAAAGAAATACCTAAGACAATCGAGCTGCTGAAAAAGGATCTTGAAAAGATTCGCTCGCCTGGCTAGGTGCTGACCGGTTCTCGCTCTATCGCACGTGGCTGCGAAACGCCGGAATTTTCAACTCCGCCCACCTTGCTGTCAGGGTTGATGTATGTATATCCTGCCCTGGTCACGACTTTGCCGTGCACGGTTCCAAATATCTCGACGTCTCCCTGCTCGTTGACGAGGTTGCCCTTGACTATGCCCAGCATCCTGCATGTCCCTTTTCGAACGAGCATATTTCCCAAGACCTTGCCCTTGAACTCTAGGTGGCCGGCATTGAGTATTACGTCGCCAACTACTTCGGTCAGCATGAGAGTATCCTCAAATATAGTGACCGTGCCGACTCGCTTCCCGTCGAGTATTTTCATTAGCCGAGGTTTTCACGCAGGGCGATAACATTAGGGCAAAAGTGCAACAAGATGCACAAACGAGTGAATATTTTGCCGGCTAGGCTGACAGGATCCTTTCCCTCTTTGCCCAAACAGTCCGGCCCTTGTGATCAAATAGCTCAACTGACCGCTCTTCAAGCAGCCTCTTGCGGATATCGTCCGCTTCCTTGAATTTCTTTTCGGCCCGCATCCGGTTGCGCTCGGCCACAGAGGCCGCTATCTCTTGTTGCTCTTGCTTGCTTGCTTCCACCGCCTTGAGGCCGAGTATGCCCATTATCCTGTCAAGCACAGGCAGCGCAGCGTCAGCCATGTCTTTGGTGAGCTTGTCAGAGGCTGCGTACTGGTTAAGCTTTGTCACGAATTTCATGAGCTCGGTAAGTGCAAGTGAAGTATTCATGTCGTCTTCCATCGCTGCCTCAAATGCCCTCGCCGAATCGTCGGCCATGCTCCTGACCGTCTCTACTTCCCCTCCAGTTGCCGCGGCCGACCTGAGTTCGTATAGGCAGGTCTCTATTTGGCGCCAGCGCTGGACCGACTCTTTCAACAATTCATCAGTATAATCGAGTGGCTTGGCATAGTGGACAGAAACGCAATATAGGCGGAGTGAATTCATCCCCCAGCTCTTCAAAGCCTGGTCTATTGTCACAATGTTGCCAAGCGACTTGCTCATTTTCTGCGAGTCAATCGTCACCATGCCAGAATGCATCCATATCTTTGCAAACTCTTGGCCCGTAAACGACTCTGACTGGGCTATCTCATTTTCATGGTGAGGAAATACCAAGTCATGTCCGCCACCATGTATCTCAAATGTATTACCCAAATATTTCAGCGACATTGCAGAGCATTCGATGTGCCATCCCGGTCGCCCCTTCCCCCAAGGACTGTCCCATACGGGTGGATCAGAGTAAAATTTCCATAGTGCAAAATCAAGAGGATCTTCCTTCGACGGATCGACTTCAATTCTTGCGCCGGCGTCAAGCTCTTCCACGGGCTTTCTTGAGAGCTTGCCGTAGCCAGGAAAGGACCTTACCCGAAAGTAAACGCCATTTAGCGCAAGGTAGGCGTGGCCCTTGTCGATCAGGCCCTGAATGAGCCGGATCATTTCCTGTATGTGTTCAGTTGCCTTTGGATAGAGTGTCGTGTCCATGACATTGAGGCCGCCAAAATCCTTGTAGTAATTTGCAATGTATTTCTCGGAAATTTCCTGTGCGGTTTTGCCCTCTGCCTTTGCCCTGTTGATTATCTTGTCGTCGACATCGGTGAAATTTTGAATGAACGCCACCTTGTAGTCCCTTGACAAAAGATACCTGCGCAGCACGTCAAAGACAATTACCGTCCGCGCGTGGCCTATGTGTGAGTTGTCATACACTGTGACCCCGCAGACGTAGATCCTGACGGTATCGCCTTCAGGCTTTAGCTCATCTATCTGCCGGCTGAGTGTATTGTAAAGCCTCAAATGGTCAGCGGCTAGAGCCTGCCGCCCGGCTTTAGAGTTTTGGTCACACGCGAGGTTAAGAAATCTAGTTTGTCAAACGACGTTCAGATTCCGCAATAGGATAGTCGGTTGCGCTCTTGTCTCTTGTCGTCATAAGACCCGCCTCGTCGAATTCCCAGTGCTCCTTTCTATGGGTCCTAATCCATTGGTCGTTGTCTGCATCATGCCACTCATATTCAAAACGGACTGAAATACGATCAATTGTGCAACGCCAAATTTCCTTCAACAGTTTGTAGTCAAGCTCATCGAATTACATGTTATGTAATTTCGAGGATAGGACAGCATCAAAATTTCGAGGTTTCTTATCTCTGAATACGTCTGTTGCACAGTATCTCGTTGAAAACTCCCCCATCTGCTCTAGTATTGGTCTGAGCTTCATGGCCTTCTCTGTCAGTTCGTACTCTACTCTTAACGGCATCTCATTAAAGACGTGCCGCTTGATGAGCTCGTCTCTTTCCAATTCCTTGATACGTAGAGAGAGTGTCTTTGAATTCATGCCCTCAACAGAATTCAATAACTCATTGAAATGTTTCTTGCCATAGAGCATCATGTCTCGCAAGATGAGTATTGTAAACTTTTTGCCAATCAGGTCAAAGGTATTATGTATAGGACAATATTTCAGGTTGCTAGAGTCCAAGTTACCTTGTCTTCACCTACCTACCATAATGTTGCTATCCAGTTAATATAACTTACCTTTATTCATCTAACTACAATAGGTAAGGGGGTGAAAACCACGAACAAAATAGCGATCTTTGTATTTGCAGACACAGAGTCCATGGAAGGGCTCGGGCGTATTGTCAACGCTCTGGAGGCCGCAAAGGAATTCAAAGATGAAGATATGCGACTCTATTTCGATGGCACAGGCACTAAGTGGCCGGCGGAACTGGCCAAGGAGGATCATATAGCCCATAAGCTATACGAATCAGTCAATGGCAAAATCATGGGCGCCTGTTCATTCTGTGCAGCTGCGTTTGGCGCAACAGAGTCAGTCAGGAAAGCTCGGGTCCAGCTAGTCAGCGAGTTTGATGACCACATCAGCATAAGACAGCTCCTATCGGAGGGATTCCAAATCCTAAACTTCTAAACAAGTACCCGCGCCGGTACTTTTCTTTTTTATACTTGATCGAGATGCCTTGCTAAAAAGTTCTTTCGCTTTTTAAAGTGCTCATACGTCGAGGTAAATATCATTTCCCTGGATGTCAACCTTGTAAGTGGTCAGCTTGACTCCTTCAAGGTAGTCGAGCAGTTCGCCGGTCCTGATGTTGTAGTGCCATGAATGTAGTGGACACTCTATCACTTCGCCGTCAATTTTGCCGGGCGCAAGCGATCCGTCCTGGTGCCGGCATAGCGCTTCGATGGCATAGTACTTGCCGTTGGCGTGAAAAAGCGCAACCCTAGTGCCGTTGACATTGAGCTCTTTTCCCCCGTTTTCCTTAATTTCGCCTTTCGAGGCTACCTTGACAAGTGCCAATTCGATTATTTGCTGAACCTAGTGGCTTTATATTGTTTATCCGGATCCTCGGAATCACATTCCGCCACACCTAAATAACGCTGGGACAGCTATAACGCCGTCGGTTACGTCATGGCGTCTGCGAACAAACTCGTTGCTATTGGAGTCATTGCGTTCATTTCCTTTGGCGCGGGCATGGCATTTTTCGGCTACCAGCAGGCGATCTATCCAATTGACACTGCACTTGGCTTCCTAGCGAGGGCAGAAACTGCCCAGACTCCTGAAGACTTGGCAAGCTATGTTACTAGGGCGCAGCGGGCGATGCCAGAGAGCGGAAACCCGGTTTGGTCCTTTCCAACTGCCAGGACTGACTTTGCCCTAATCCAGGCCGAGCTTGACCGGATAGTATCACGAGCAAACTCGATATCGTCGCTTGAAACATACAGCACAGAGTACAACACCGGCATGACTGACATGCACGCGTCTCTCCGTGCTCTGCAGGAGGACCTTATCGAAGCGATGCCGTACCTGTACGTCAGCTTTACAAACATCATGATAAGCTCCGTCTGGATAGGAATAGTCTTGCTAGTCATCCTAGTCATGAGGAGAGGCAAGGCAAGGTACAAAGAGCAGTACGAAAACCAGTAGATTTATTGCGCAATTCGCGTCTGAACATTCATTGCCCGGCAGGATAGCGGACGTTAGGCTTGCAGAAAAGGGGCGGCTATCTTTTGAATGGGCAACTGCGCGGATGCCTATTCTTGGCAAAATAGTTTCAGAGAATAAGCATTCCCGACCGCTTGCAGGCATGCGCCTCGGGTTCTGCCTCCATGTCACAAAGGAAACGTCTGTTCTCGCAATGTCTGCCAAGGCGCTTGGCGCAGAAGTCGCGCTGTGCTCTGCAAACCCCTTGTCTGCGAAAAATGACATTGCGGCATACCTCTACAGCCACGGGATCAGGGTGTTTGCGTGGCGAGGCGAGACAAGAAAAGACTACCAGCAGTGCATCGATAGTGTCGTCAATCTCAAGCCAGAAATAGTTACTGACGATGGAGGCGACCTACATGTCGCGTGCCATAAAGTCGGAAGGGAGCAGATCTTGGGAGGAACGGAAGAGACAACATCAGGCGTCAAGAGGCTACTCGGTCTGCAGTCAGCCGGCAAGCTGGCATACCCTGTAATCGCGGTAAACAATGCCCGCACGAAACACCTTTTTGACAATAGGTACGGGACAGGCCAGAGCACTTTTGACGGCATCCTGCGCGCGACTTCCGTCCTGATTGCCGGAAAGCAAATAGTTGTATGCGGCTATGGCGGGGTGGGCAAGGGAGTTGCGGCAAGGGCGCGGGGCATGGGCGCCTCAGTCGCAGTGACAGAAGTTGATCCAGTCCGCGCGCTTGAAGCAAAGATGGACGGGTTTTCCATAGCAAGACTTGCTGACGCCGCTGCCAATGGCGACATTTTCATAACCTGCACCGGCCAGTCGGGTGTCATTCGAAAAGAGCATTTTGTAAAAATGAAGGACGGAGCAATCCTTGCAAATGCCGGCCACTTTGACGTGGAAATAGACGCGGCGTATCTATACTCTAGCTGCAAGCGCCCCGAGGAAGTCCGCCAGGGAGTAGAGCGCTTTTCCGTAAAGGACAAGAAATTGTACCTCCTGTCGAAAGGCCGCGTCGCCAACCTTGTACTTGCTGAAGGAAACCCGCCGGAGGTAATGGATCTTTCCTTTGCCAACCAGCTCTTGTGTATATTGCACACCGCAAAAAATCATGGCAAAATGGACGCAAAAGTGCACGAAGTGCCTCGCGAGATAGATGACAGAGTGGCAAGCCATGCGCTTGCCGCCATGGGCGTTGAAATTGACAGGCTGACTTTGGAGCAGAAGCGCTACAGAAATTCTTCGCTAAGTTAAAATCTGGAGGCAAGATTGAAACTTTGATGCCGGAGAAAAAGAGCGCGGTCGTTACGAGCGCGCTTCCTTACGCAAATGGCGAGATACACCTTGGCCACATCGCCTCGACCTACCTTCCGGCAGACATTTTCACAAGATACTCGCGGCTAAATGGGCGTGAAATCTACCACATTTGCGCATCTGACGACTTTGGCACTCCGATCCTGATCAAGGCGGA
Source organism: Nitrososphaera sp. (assembly GCA_022545875.1). Classification (GTDB taxonomy): domain Archaea; phylum Thermoproteota; class Nitrososphaeria; order Nitrososphaerales; family Nitrososphaeraceae; genus Nitrososphaera. Next base: position 2,967 of record JAKEIF010000140.1, on the reverse strand, counting down.
AAAGGAAAACAAGACGCCGGCAGAGTACGTCCAATATTGGAACCGCAGGGACCATGACGATTTTGCGGCCCTTGGGATCTCGTTTGACCTCTTTTACAAGACAAGCTCCAAGGAAAATGTCGAGTTTGTTCAGGAGGTCTTTCAAAAACTTGCAAAGAACGGCCACATCTATGATCAAAGTATCATACAGTTTTACTGCACCTACGACGACAAATTCCTGCCCGACAGGTATGTCATCGGCAAGTGCCCCAACTGCGGCGCCGAAAACCAGTATTCCGACCTCTGCGAAAAGTGCGGCAGGGTTCCTGACCAGATTCTCGAGCCAAAGTGCGCGATCTGCGGGAGGCCGCCCGTAAAGAGGGAAAGCAAGCATTACTTTTTTCGGCTCTCAAGCTTTGGACAAAAGCTCAAGGACTGGCTAAATTCAAATGTACACCTTCAAAGTGACGTGCGAAACTATGTCGTCAACTGGATAGACGAAGGGCTACAGGACTGGGACATAACCCGCGACCTTTCCTGGGGCGTCCCCATACCGCTACCGGAAGCCAAGGGAAAAGTCCTCTATGGATGGTTTGACAACCACCTCTGCTACATCTCTACGTTGAAAAAACTCATCAGCGAGAAGGGCGGCGACGGCAAAAAGTTCTGGAATGATTCCGAGATCTTGCACTTTATCGGCAAGGACATTGTATACCACCATTACCTTTTCCTGCCGGCAATGAGACTTGGGATTGATTCCGAGTACAAGCTGCCTGACTATATACCAACAAGGGGTCACCTGATGCTCCAGAACCAGAAAATATCAAAGAGCAGAAACTGGTACATCGGCCTTCGGGATTTTGTGTCGTCTTTTAATCCCGACTATTTGCGCTTCTACATTGCGTCTGTAATCACCTATTCGCAGGACGACTTGAACTTTGACTTTGACGCGTTCTCGGAAAAGATAAACAACGAGCTTATCGCAAATGTCGGGAACTTTGTCAACAGGGCGCTTTCATTCACGCAAAAGACATTCTCTGGCGCGGTGCCCGAGCCGGCGGGTCAGGCCAGCGACGTGCAGACCGAGACTGCCTCGGTGGTTGCCGAATCCGGAGATCTTTTGGCCAGAAACGAGATTGACAGGGCGCTCAAGCGAATATTAAAGTACAGCAACTTTATGAACCAGTACTTCCAGGCAAATGCGCCATGGGCAAACAAGGATACGGCGCCAACAACGATTTACGTTTCGGTAAACTCTGCAAGGTCAATGGCGATACTGCTTGAGCCATTCATCCCGTTTTCCTGCGAAAAAATCTGGAGCCAGCTCAACCTGCCAGGAAGCATTCATAAACAAAGCTGGGAGTCAGCCGTTGAGCGGGCGGTAAAGCCGGGCCACCAGCTGGGCAAGGTTGAACCCATCTTCCGCAAAATAGAAGCAAAGGAAATAGCAGAGTGGAAAGAAAAGCTGGGCAAGAAATGACGGCAAAGCGCGGCCTCATGCTTGGCCGGTTCCAGCCATTCCACAACGGCCACCTTGCCCTTGCAAGGCAAATACTCGAGGAATGCGACGAGCTGGTCGTTGCCATAGGAAGTGCGCAGTTTAACTTTATCGAGAAGGATCCTTTCACCGCGGGCGAGCGGCTAGTCATGATACGCGGTTCCCTCGCAGAAAGCGGGGTGGAGCTTTCCAGGTGCTACCTGATCCCGATAGCCAACGATGACAACAATGCGAGGTGGCTTGCAAACCTGAGGTCAATGGTCCCCGAGTTTCACTACCTCTATACAGGCAACGACTATGTGAGGCACCTTGCGCTCTCTCAGGATGCAAGGATAAGGATCAAAAAGCCTGATTTTGAGAAAAAAAGCGAGTACAACGGCAGCAATATCCGGAAACTCATGTTGGCCGGCGGAAAATGGAAGGCCCTCATTCCAGCAGCTGTCGCCAGGGAAATAGGCCGCATAAATGGAATTGAGAGAGTAAAGGTGCTTGGCGCAAACACCGACAGCAGCCCGCAAAACTGGTGATCATAATGAAAGGTCTGAGAGCCTGCCCGATATGCCCCGGCTGCGGCTCAAAGAAATTCAAAGTAATAGAAAACACTGAGAGGGCAGTAATAGTCGAGTGCGTATCATGTGCCAGAAGGATTTCAATCTAGTGTAACTGTTTTTCTTTTCTTGTAAGAATTTTTCGAGTTATCGCCTTAATCGAAGTTATGAGCATCGCAAGTCGGGCAAATGGCCGTCGATATCGTGGGGTACATTCCACTGCTGAGTATTGTGTTTAGCTCGATGGGCATATCGTTTGTCTTCAAGGACTTTATTGCCGATTTTGTAGCCAGCATGGTAATAAAAAAGAACAAGGACCTCAAGGTCGGAAACAGGATCAAGATCACTTCTGGCGGTTCCGTGACAAAGGGCGACATTATGGAAATAGGCGCCATAAGGACGACAGTGATGGAAGTAGGCGACGGCGAGCGGCTGCCATCCGTAAGGACGGGAAGGCTGATCAAGGTTCCTAATTACATGCTGATAAGCAACCCTGTCATGATATACGGTGACACGATAATCGATGAAGTCATATCGTACGTGCCGAGGCCCTTCCCGGATTCGCAGCAACTTGTGGACTGCATGAAGGACGCAATAGTTAGCAGCGGCCACGGCCTTATCGAAGTCGGCCTTTTCCAGTCAAAGGACGACAAGCTTGTCGTGCACGGCGTCTTTGAAGTCAAGACAAGTGAAATGGCTGATCAGCGAAGCAGGATCCTAAAGGAATTTCTCTCCCGGAGCAGGGTGCTGTTGGCGCAGGCAGCACCGGCAAAGACCCAGCCAGAAGTTGAACAGGCTGAGTGCAGAATTGCGCTGCCACTGCAAAACATCGAAAAGCCGGCCAGCTAGCCTATCTGAAAGGGTTTGGCAATTCTGGGAGTTCTAGTTTTTCTGTAATGTTGTTGAGCCCAAGGCCGGTTTCCTCGTCTGTCTGAATTGACG
>JAKEIF010000139.1 GCA_022545875.1 Nitrososphaera sp. | reverse complement strand
TCCTGTTTCAAATATCGCCATCACTCTTCTCATGGATAACGTCACAGACAGGATTATCGCAGGCACGCCGCATGCAATCAGACCGCCACTTGGCAAGGACGGCAAGATCCTCCCGGCGCCAATAGCAGAGCATGGATTTTCAGCTTTGGTAGAACTGGAACGCAACACAGGGAATGGCGCCATCAAAAAGACGTATCTTTTCGATACCGGGACGAGCGAGCAGGGAGTAATCTTCAATGCGGACCTCTTTGGCATTGACCTCCGGAATGTCGACGCCGTCATACTGAGCCACGGCCACTTTGACCATTTTCTCGGTCTGCAAAGCGTCGCAAAGCGAATCTCAAGACCCTTCAAGCTGTACGCCCATCCCGATGCCTTCCTGAAGCGCTGGGACATTTTCCCGGATGGAACCAAGCTTCTAAATCCGGTGCTTGACGAAGCGGCCCTACAAAAGCAGGCCGCGGTCATAAAGAATGATGGCCCCACAGCCCTCCCGGAAGAAGACCCGTGTCTCATGGTCAGCGGCCAGATTCCAAGGGAGACTGACTTTGAAAAAGGATTTCCCGTTCAGTATGCGGAGGTGGAAGGGAAAGGCCTAGTTCACGATCCGCTGGTTAGGGACGACCAAGCACTTATCGCAAGCCTTGAGGGAAAGGGACTAGTAGTCGTCAGCGGCTGTGGCCACGCGGGAATAATAAACACCCTGAACTACGCCAAAAAACTTGCCGGCGAAGAGAAAATCCACGCAGTCCTGGGTGGTTTTCACCTTTCAGGTGCACTCTATGAAGATGCCATCGAGCCCACTGTAAAAGCGCTGGAGGAGGCCGACCCTGACTATATCGTCCCATGCCATTGTACGGGTTGGAAAGCGATAAACACAATAATTCAGCGGACGCCGCAGAAATTCATACAACCAAGCGTGGGAACTCGTTTTGTATTCTAGCGTGTCAATTCCTCGGCCGGCATCGCAAAATCTTATAGAGATGCGGCGCTAGTCCTACTCTGTACATGTCTTCAGATAATGGTTCGCAAAAGCCAAGGTCAAAAATCGCCTTTGCCGTTATACGCATGCCAGATGGAAAGGAGCACGAAATTCCATTGCCCGCAAAGACATTCAGTTCTGGAAGAGAGGGCTATTACGCACAGATTCCTGGATTTGTTTACGAAGATGAAGTATATGGCGGCCAGATCCAGATTTGGAAGAAGAGCAAGAAATCGAGCTAACCCCTGCCACCAATCTTTTTCAATTTGGCACGAGGGATCTTGTTGTACAAAGAGTCGTAGACGCAAGAAACTGCGATTATAGCCAGTGCAATTCCTGAATATTTATATGTATGCTATGCCATACATATGTCCGCGAGAGAAGACATGTTGTTGCGAAACTACCTAGAGAAATTACTCGATAGCACGGTGGCAATCCGTCTGGTCAAAGCCCTCATAGCTTACCCCGGCAGAATATTCACCGTACGCAAGCTCGCCGACGCAGCAGGCACATCGGCCAGTGAAGCCGCCGTAGCTGTCCACAATCTTGAAAGACATGGCATCGTGAAGGTCCAGCCGGTGGGCAGAGCATATTTGGTATCACTCAATCATCAAAGCTATATTGTGAATACAATTCTAAAACCAATAATAAGTGCAGAACAGCAGACAGTCACAGAACTCGCATCCACACTCAGAAGCCACCTTAAAGATAGGAGTATCATCTCGGCTTCGCTGTTTGGAAGCATTCCGCGTGGAGAAGCGCGTGATGACAGCGATATCGATTTATTTGTGATCTCTGACAACTTTGAAGCCGCAAATGCCGCCATATCAAACGCATCGTCAGCAGTTGCCAGTATTTTCAATGGTCGGCTCTCCCCCCTAATTATGAGCAGGAAGGAATTGAGCAGAAAGTCAAGAAGTAGGCTCGTCGCATCCATTCTGGAAAATTACACGCATATCGCGGGGAGGGATCTCAAGGAACTTGTTGACCACAAATGACAAGATCCATCGATGCGGGCGTGGCCTCGAGATATCTGAAAAAGGCGGAGGGTTCTCTCAAGATGGCTAGGAATGCTTGGCTGAGAAAGAATACGATAATGCGGTAATGAGCGCAATCCACAGCGCGATTAATTCCCTAGACGCATTGACAACGGCTTACTTAAACAAGAGGGCTTCTGGAGCTCATCCCGACCCGGATCTTATGAGCAAAGAAGATGCGGAAAAAGCGGTAAAGTGGTCTGAGCGAATATTCGTCAAGTCTGTGGAAAAACTAGAGACAAGATAAACCAAAAATTTATCCAGATGCTTTTCTCTCAAAAGGATTAATGATGTCTTTTCTTTCCTTGGCGTCTACATGGTAGCCAAAATACTTGCCTTTTTCTGTGAGTTCCGTGGGTTCAAACGCGTATTCGTCTAATCCCTTTACCACTTCGTAGAGGTCATGCCCTATGATCAATCCGTTTGGCCGGGCCATCGAGTTGATCTTCGCGCTGTTGTTCATCGCAGGACCGAAAAGGTCCTCGCTTTGGGACGACTGCGACCTAGCTACCGAAACCTGGCCATAATCTGCACTTATTCTGTATTTGACCGGAGGCAGCCTTTCTTCGAGCATTCGTGCATTGAGTGCGTTGCTAGCTTGCCCCATAACAAGACCGCAGTCAAGGACATTTCTGAATTTTGCCAAATTTGCAGGATCACTTGCCTCTTCAAAGTAAAAGATTAGCGCGTCGCCGGCATTCTTTACTATCCTTGCGCCAAAATTCTTGGCAATCAGGGCGATGGCGTTAAGAAAAATCTCGTAGTAGCAGCTCAGTTGAGTAGGCGAAAGCTCTGAAGATATTCTGGTAGACCCTATCATGTCAATAAAGCAAACGCAGCAGTTCTGCACTTTGCCCGAAAAGGATATTTCGCTGGTGCCAATGTTCCAATCGCTACGCTTCCTCGCAGACAGCCCGACAACTGGAAACGACGCAAATCTAATTTCGTTGTCCATCCAATCCACCTAGCCGGACGCAGCCTCCAGATGCGGAAATTTCGCGATTAGCTCGTTTATCCTCTGCTTGGACTGGGCGGACATGTATTCAAAGCTAGCCGGCAGCCCCTTGACAAACTCTCGAGAGAAAGCGTTGTCTTTCTGAAGTGCATTAATTATAAGCGACTGAATTTCCAGGTCAAAGGTGGCAAACTTTCCGGCAAGGCCGCTGCCTAGAACTCGGCCAAACTCCGCGTCGGTCGCTGCATACTGCGCCATGCCTAGCGCTTCCACCATATCTAGGCGCGCAAAGATCTCTGATATGCCCCTGGCAGTACCTTTCGCCAGGTTCGGCGACTGGGATGTTTGCATGATCTCTTCTACTATCTGGCTGCCTGTAACTGGCAGGTAATGCCCTATCCCCTCGCCAAGGCCGGCAAGAAATTCTTCATTTGATTTCATCCTGTCGAGTAACTCTTTTCGAGCTTCGGCGTTTAGAAGTGAAATGGAGTGCCCTGCCCCAAAGCCGAAATTTCTCGCAAAATTAGCATTCGAGTTTGACAATGCTTCGCGCATAAGCTCGACAGGTATGTTTGCAATAGAGCTTCCAAGCCCTATAGCGTACCCTTCCAAGAAATCGCCTCGCACGAGTGTTTCTGCTTGCTCGAAAACGCCTCTCGTCAGATACTTTCTAACACTTCCGACGCCAAGACCAAAGCCAAATGAAAAGCCTTCAATATCCTTGCACGTCAAAATCCAATCTCGGGTCGAATCAGACGCTTTTGGGAACGCAAGGGCGCACCCTTCACCAAGCCCGGCGGCTAGGAACGGATCGGACTTTGCCAGCTCAAATACACTGGACAGCAAGGATCTATCGAGATAGACGATGTTTGTTGCAAACCCGATGCCAAGGCCCAGCGACAGCTGTCTATTGTTGGCGGCGTGATTGAGCAGCTTGGTTCTAGAGTCTTGCGGCAAAAAAGGCATGACTATGCCGAGCCCGGTCCCAAGGCCTTTTGAGAAACTATTTTCTCCCAAGTTGGACCAAAGGATATTTCGCTCTGAATCGTCAAGGTAGTTGTAGACTGTGCCCAGACCTTGTCCAAGGCCTCTGGCAAACTCTATGTCTTCATCTGCCATCCTAAAGGCGTCCAGGCGGGCGTTTTCAGGCAGATATTTGTAAGCCCTTCCCATGCCATTGCCTATGCCTCTCCGCAGGTTCGGGTTCTTTTTGAGAAACGCCTGCATTTCACTATCCAGTTCGGTCTTGAAAAATGAATGCAGAAAACCGATCCCTGTGCCGATGCCACGTGAGATTTCGGCGGAACCGGCAGCCTGGCTCAGCAAATCCTCTTTTTCGACTTTGCCATAAATGCTCCAGAGATAATGGCCCGTTCCCTCGCTAAACCCTTCTGCAAAAAAGGGGTCATGCTCTAGCCGTCCAAGCAGCAGGTCCTTTTCTGCCTGCGAAAACTGCTTCACTACCCTTGCCAGTCCGAATCCCATTCCCCTTGCAAATTCAGTCCGGCTATCCGTCCTTTGCACAGCTATGCGCCTAGCAGATTCGCTAAAGTAAGGCCAAGCCCACGCGGCACCACTACCTAGCCCTCTGTCAAGCTCGCTGTTTGAATCAGCAATTGAAATCACCTGCGCCAGATATTCCGGCTCCAGCGTGTCCAGCCTGCAACCAAAGCCGATGCCAAGGCCCCGGGCAAAGTCGTTACTAGTCGCAGCAAGGGCAACAGCGCGCTTTCTCAGCGCCTCGCTGACGTAGCTCCAGATGTATCCTAGACCGTACCCCAGCCCAGTGGCAAAGGCATTTTTTGCAGCAGCCTTTCCGAAAAGCATCTCCTGCGCTTCGGCAGGAAAATGGTTTAGTACAAACCCGATTCCGGATCCGACCCCGTCATCCAGCTTTACATTTTCTTTTAGCAGCGCGTCAAGTTCAGACCTAAACTTTTCTGGAAGGTAGAAAAAGATAGGCCCGTAGCCAAGGCCCAGGCCGTAGGCGACCTCTGTATTGCTAGTCAGCAGACCAAATATCTCCGGCGGGCATGATTCTTTGTAGGAAAACGCGCTGTATGCCCCGACTCCAAAAGCAAACTCGGCGTCCTTTGCAACCCTGTCAAGTACCAGTAGCCGCAGGTTTTCTGGAAGGCTGGAATAGCTTAAGGCAATGCCCATCCCAAAGCCGGTGTCGAGCTCTGAATTGTTGTCAGCCAGCGCCATTGCATTCCTGACGCCGTCTTCCTGCAGCAATCCAACCGTGAGGCCAAATCCAAATCCGATGCCCCGCGAAATGTCAAAACTGTTTTTCGCTTTGGCCAGAATCTCGCGCTGAAGCTCAGGCTCAAGTGTCGCGTACATGTAGCCAAGCCCCATCCCAAGCCCGTCGGCAAACTGGGGGTTTTTTTCTGAATGGAACGTAACTAGGGACTGGAGTTCAACTGAGAGCCTGCTGTAAAGCCTGCCGACGCTCTGGCCAAAATAGCGAGCAAAGAGCATTCCCTGATAGACCTTGTCCATGATGCGCTGCCGGTTAAAGTCGTCGAGCTCGGAAAATCGCTCGCCAAGGCTGTCGGCCAGCCCGACTCCAAATTCAATCTCGGTATCAACGAGCCGGAGTATTCGCTCTTGCAGGTCGTCGTCAAGCCGCTCAAAATTCTCGCCCACTCCCCTGCCCAGCGCCCTTTCAAATGGCGCATTTTTCTTCATAAAGCCATAGATCTGCTCCGGAATCGCCAGTCCCTTTTCATCCTGGGCCGGGATGAATTCAATGTCCTTGCCCATGAAAAGGCCCAATGAATGGAGTTCGCTGGCCCCTGTTGGAGCAATTTCCGAAAAATTCCGAGCCAGGTACGAAGCGATTTTCATCCTTGCATAGTCTGTCAGCTTTACCGCGTTTTTGGCAGAGTCGTGCATGGCATAGTTCTGGCCGGAAAGAAAAAGCCAGGTCCCCAGTTCCCTGGTAGGCTCGGCGGGGGGCTCGCTACCAAAGATCTTTCTTTGGAGCGCCGCCAGTGAGGCGTGGGTCCTCTCGAATCCTACCTCGTAGCAAAAGCGCAGAATGTGGAGAAAGTCAACTTCGTCCCTGCGAGTTGACATGTTCTTTATCACTTCAAACTGGCGCTCAAAGTAATCGTAAACCGGGAGCCACGTCTGCGCCATCTGTAGCGCCGCTGCCTCATCTATTGCACCCTCTCCTTTGTTTACTAGGGCCTTGTAGTAATCCACCACGGTAATGGACAGCGGCTGTTTTTGCCAGAGGATCCGCGCAATCCTGTCAATGTTTGGAGCGACAGACCCGGACACTTTTCTATACTGCTCGACATTGCCATATGCCTTTAGGAGCGCCTTCATTGTTTCCAAGTCGCAATAGATTTCATGGGTGTAAATGTCTGGAATGCCTGTCGTCAGCCCCCGGTACATCTCTAGGTAAGTCGGCTTGAGCGCGATGTACAGGTTCTGGACGGGTCTTGCGTTGACCATTTCCAAGGCGCCAAATGCGCTTTGCAGATCACGCTTGACCAGCCCATCCGGAAAGTTGTCCCAAATTACCAAGTCGCTCTGGCGAAAACGCTGCGAAAGTTTGGAAATGCTTTCCCGCCCCGAGTCCAGACCTGCAGGGTTTGACGGGTTGATCACAAATATCCTGTCGTAATCCGGGCTCTTGTTTCTAAGAAGCTCGATAATCGTCCTTGATTTTCCGCTGCCGCTTGGCCCTATGAGAAATATCTTTTCTTCCCGAAGCAGGGTTGCAAATTGTCTTGACGGGACAAATGGCAGGCTCTCTGAAGATTCTGTAAACTGGACGTTAATCGCGGTTGCCACCTTTTGGACGGTTTCTTCCCAATTGCCGGCAAATCGAAGTTCGGCAAATGAAACGTCATAAGGCTCGATTATCTTTAAATCCGGTTTTTGTACGCTCGCCAATCCCTACAACACCTAGCAGGCTCTACCTTTGAAAACGATCGTAGACATTCAAATAAAAGTATTACATCAGCGTAGAGATTTCAGAGCAAAAGTTCCGCAGCGATGTTCATAGTGCAAGCAAGAAAATCACACCAAGCACGAATCCATAGACAACATGTCCAATTAGGCTTGCGATTGCAGGCAGTCGTCCAAGTGGATGGTTCCATGGATGGAGGCCGGTAATTGGCTTGTGAATCGGCGCCAGGGTCAAGACCCAAAGGACTATTCCGTAGAGGGTGCTGAGGAGAAGTAGAGGCGCAAATGGCAATAGGAATGAAATTAAATATGGAAATGCAATTCCTGCAAGTGTGCCGTTGAGAAAGTGAAAAAAGAATATCCCAATAAAGCTTGTCTGCTTCTTTTTGACAAGGAATTCGGTTATCGCCTGATTTTCATGCCACTCAAAGACTCCGCGGAGGCCCCAGCGCTTCCATGATGGAATTTCAGTCAGGGTCATTGTAGCGGTTGCTGATATCCCGGCAACAAGTCCAAGCAGGAATAAATCCATAATCTCCTATAGATCCCTGCTGCGCGTTCTTAACTTGTGAAAGACATTGTGCGACGCAGATATTTCAAAGCAGACAGTAATGATTCCGGCTGTATCAAGAAATATCGCGGCTAATTCTGCTGGACGGGCCGCAGACAAAAAGATGTCCCTTCCTTCCAGCAGCCAGAATGCAAGTGTAATCCACCCGATGAGGCCGGCTACAAATGCGCCCAGCCTAGCACCCTTCCTGATGAAGTATAGTGCAAATGCAATCCCCAAGTACCAAAGTGAGAACAATGCGAGATTTGTTGGATCGGACGGACTTTGTCCTCTGTCCACAACATAATACATCGAACCAAAGACTGCTAGGGCCAGAAGCGAGATTGCAAGAACCTTTGTGTTCAGTGAAATCGAAGTTCTTTCCTTCCTGCTGGCGCCAGCAGCATTTTTGGCGGGTTTCTCTGAAAATGCGTCCCTTATTGCCTGCTCAAATGGCTTTGGAGTAATTGGAATGATCCGTCTTACCGAGTCATCCCGAATGACGGCCTCATGTTTTAGGCTATCTATCAGGGGGCGGGCAAGCGACGCTGGGACCGGTGTAACGAGATCGACCCAATAGGACGATAGTCTGGGCGTAAGAAACGGGATTATCAGTATTCGAATTTTCTTGTTAATCGTGGCTGCATACCGGGTCATCATGTCGGAATACGTCAGAGCCTCTGGGCCGCCTATCTCAAATGTCTTTCCTTCAGTCTCTTTCAGCTGGATCGCATAAGTGAGATATGAAACTACATCGTCGACTGAAATCGGCTGTGATCTTGTGAGCACCCACCTCGGGCACACCATTATGGGCAGCCTCTCCACCAGATACTGGAGCATCTGAAATGATCCGCCTCCCTGACCCAGAATTACTGCAGCCTTGAAAATGGTCACTTTGGCAGACGATGTGCGTAGTATTTCGCCCACCTCCTTCCTGCTTCTCATGTGCTCTGACAGCTCTTCGTCTTTGCCGTGACTCAGTCCGCCAAGGTAAATGATTCTCTTCACTCCGCATTCGGTAGCGCTCTTGGCAAAATTTTCCGCAGCAGCCCTGTCGCGCTCGGCAAACTTTTTCCAGTGTTTTGAATCGCCCTCCATGGAGTGGACTAGGTAGTACGCTACGTCAATGTCACGCAATTCCCGGCGCATATCATCGGGGTCAGAGACATCGCCCTTTACTACCTTAACATCATCACCAAAATCCTGGCCAAGAGACTCGGGCCTGCGCGTCAGACAAAGTATTTCATTCCTGCGTGCCGGAATATTTGCGTCAGACAATCTCGCAATCAGCCTCTTGCCGATAAAACCGCTTCCCCCAGCTACCAGAATCTTCAACTGCTGGGATCCTGGGCCCTGCGTATTGCTCTTTAGCTGGATAGACATCAATGATTATACAAATACAGATCGTATAAAAGGTGCCAACAAGTAGGACTTTGCCAAACTCTTGTCGCAGATGTTACTCTTTATCAATGAAGAAGTTACAAACTGGATATGATGAAGCAGTTGTCTGGTATTGCGCTGGCTGCAATTCCACTTTTTTTGATTGCAATATCGTCAGATGCAGCTGCGCACAAACCCCTTGATAGCAGTAACAATAATAGCCTTGATGCTGCGACAGTGATTCCGGATCATACAGTGTCTTGGGCTATTTACCAGGCATTACAGGGTCAGAATGCTGATTTCTACCGGTTTGAGGGCCGACAGGGTGAGCGCTTTTACATGCAGATGACCGTCCCGGACCTAGAGCAGTATGGAAATTTTACACCTGCAGTGGCGCTGAACGGAAATGGGTTGAGTGTGGCCGGGCTAGACGTCGGCGAGGACACGGTGGAAAAAAGACTCCATGCAGCAGAAACAGATTTTGATTCTGTTCCTGTGGCAGGTGACGCCATACTTCTTGAATACAAGAGCGAAGGTCCTGCGGAAAAGTTCTTTGAGCCTTTTACCCAGACTTCCTACATGGTTCGCCAAGAGCTTGTAATCGACAAACTGCCGTCGACTGGAACATACGAAATCGTCGTATTCGACAAGAGTCTCCGTCAAGACGAATCGGCCAAGTATGTGCTAGCAGTGGGTGAGAGGGAGGATTTTTCTGCATTGGATTATTTTACAACTCTGCCGGCGGCATGGTTTGAAACAAAGGTATTCTTCGAAGATTATGCTGCCATAGTCATAGCTGTTGCAGCTATTTTCGGTGTTTTTGCGCTGCTGCCCATCGCAATATTCCGAGGCAGAATCAAGGAAAAACTGCGGACAAAATAAGATCATTAATTTAATCTGATTATTCTTGCTCGTGACGGTATCCCGGAGCTATTGATGATGTGAAGATAATAGTAACCGCGCGGCGCAAGCCGGCTGTTTAGTGGGGCATCTACTCTTACACTGCTTGAAGTGTGGCTGACCTTGTCGAGTGTGAGGTGCCGCATATTGGCATCGTAATGATGTGTTGTATCTGGCAATTTGACCAGAGTTGCTTTGGTGATGCTCGAACCATTGGAAGTAGGTATAGTGATCGAACCTCCATAGCCTCCAACCGTAGGGCTTCCGGATATGGAGGGGCGTGACGCAGAATAATAAGCGGGTCTATAGAATTGGGTTCTGAGCTCCCAGTTGCTCCTGGTTGGAGTGCCCCCCGCGTTCCAGACTCTCCCGTCAGAAAGAAGAATCGCTATCTGATGGTACGTTCTGGGCACAGACGCAGACGCAAGGCCAGTCCAATTTTCGGTATCTGGGTCAAACATCTCGGGGACGTTCCGATAGCTGACCTGAGTTCCCTGCGACACGCCACCAAACAACACCACCTTACCGTCGGGCAGAATTACTGGCGCGGGATATTTCCGGCCGTACTGCAGTGAATCAACAGTCCTTACCTGCGGGTTTCCTTCGTTGAAGTCAAGAATCTGCACTCTCGTTGTTGCAGGGTCGGCTGATGTGGGCGAGCCTCCAGCTATCAAGATCTTGCCCCTTTCAGAAGACGTGTTCTCAAGTGGCAGTAGCACGCTTGTCCCGTAATGGCGATAGACCGGCGAGCTGGCTCCAAGTCTAGACCATGAACCGGAAGATGCATTCCAGAGGCGGATGTCGTCGAGCATCCCTGCGACGACAACGTTTCCTGTAGGCATCAGGTGCATCCTTGGGTAGAGAAACAGGTTGGTAGAAGCCCCGCTGTATGCATCGTCGCCTGCGCCTGAGCAAGAAGAAGTTGCAGTGGCCCCTACAGTGTAGGTGCTTCCGCCGCTCTGAGCCTGCATTATGCTCCAGGTCTTTGTTGAAGGGTTGTAGATCTCGACAAGCCGGTTATGATCGCCAAATTCGTCATAGCCGCCAGTCACCATGACTCTGCCGTTTGATAGTGTCACGCATGTGGGATACCATCTGCCATGTCTCATCGACTGCACCTTGGTTAGGGTGCCATCTGTATTAACTTCGTAAGCTGATCTCAAGCCATGCCACTTGCCATTGCAATTGTCAGAAGCAATGTCGTATCTCAGCGTGCCGCCTGCAAGCAATATTCTGCCGTTTGATAGCGGCGCCTGACCTGCGCAGAAAAGATCCTCTGACATTGAGATGTTTGATTCAGAGCCAGTCGAGGTATTGAGGACTCGGGCTTCATAAGGACCGTTCTGATGCGACGAGTGGTAGCCTGAGCCGGCAAAGTAAAAGACTCTTCCGTTTGGAAGCACGGAAGCATGAATAGCAACAGTTGAAGTACTCCCTCCGGTAGTCCACGAGCCGGCGGTCTGACCTGACGCTTCTTCAAGTAAGCTATGAGAACTCTGGCCGGCGTCATTTCGTTTGTAACTTATGGCACCAAGGCCCCCGACGAAAATCGTGATTGCGCTGGCCCCAATCGCTTTTAGAAAGTCACGCCGGCTGATCTTCACACAGAATAACCGTAATTCGGAGTTAAATGGGATATCGAGTCATTATACCTAAAAAATGCTACAGATGATGCTACGCTACCATCTGGAGTCAGATCGTCGGCTCTCGACTAACCCTGCTGCCTTCTCTATTTCATATACACTGCTAAACGTAGCGGTATCGTCAAGGTTGTTCTGAACTGCTTCAAAGACATCGTTGATCCTGTTGCCCATGGAGGGCGATTTTCGATTCAGGTGGTTCTTGATGTCTTCTTTTGATGCTGGAAATTCTAGACCTTCAAGCAAGTTGGCCATCTTTGCGGCCTTGTCGCGATCAGTTGTTTCATTTTCAGGCCTGTCTTCTGCATTGCCTACCCTGTCGGCGGCGTTTACCCCCGATTGTGCAGGATCGGTATAGTTCTTGTCTCTTGAAACGTAGGACATAATCGTATCCTTGGTGCTACTTGTCCTGCCAGATCCCAAAGGTATTCCTCTGTGGGTCTTCCAAGACAGCATAGTAACCTTGATCGATTTCCTGCTTTTCCTTGACAATTCTTGCGTCGAGCTGCTTTGCCTTTGAAATATAATTGTCCACAGATTCAACAGTTACAAACATTGTCGGCATCTGCTCCGGGTTTTCCTTGGGCGCTAAACCGCCGCTGATTCCTGCGTTCTTTATCATCCAGTAATCCTGCGTCTGGCCCTTTTCAAACTGCCAGCCAAAAAGGGAAGAGTAGAATCCCTTTAACTCTTCAGTCCTGTCAGCTGGGATTTCAAAGTGCTCTACACTATGCCGGGACATGTCCAGGTTCAACGGCTCTCGAGATTGCGCTTGACAGTCTGCGCCGCCTGTTCCATCCCGCTCTTTATCTTGTCGTCAGCCTGTCCGCCCGTAAACATGTCAGCAACTTTGCCACCAGTAGGCAGCTCATAGTCAATTATGTGCCTCACATTCGTTCGGTTGTTGTCTCCTTGAAATTCCTGAATACTCTCCCATCGCTTGAATGGTCCATCTGTCTGTCTTGTTACCAGCCGTCGGTTTTGCTCTTTTTCAGCGACCTGCAATCGCATTTCCTTCCAGATGCCCATCTGTTCTCCTGCTACTCGCATTTCGGAGCCGGGTTCACTCTTGGAACCTGCCGTAGTCTCGGATTCTTTAACTACGTCTTTAGGCCATGCTTCTTTGATGTTGTCAGGGTTTGTATAATATTCGAACACCCTTTCTACTGGTGCGTTAATTTCTACATCTGTTTGAACTCTTGTCACGCCGAATGATGACAGTTTTTGTTATTTATCGACTGACGATAATGCGACATAGAGACTTATCTGAAGCTGGTATACAGATCATGAATGATCAGCAGTTTCCAGACTTGGCCACAGCTCTGACTGCAT
>JAKEIF010000138.1 GCA_022545875.1 Nitrososphaera sp. | reverse complement strand
ATAGCTTGACTTTGCTGCGGCCGCCATCCTGTCCTTGTTTAGCTGCAGCGACCGTACCACGCCGTTCAATATCTTTAGCATCGCAAGTGAAGTAGCGGAAGATTCGAAGAGCTGGGGTTTCATGTCTTGCAGATCCCGACTATATCCAGAAGGAAGCCCCTTTACGATTCCAACCATTGCGACGAAATGGCCCGCAACTATGGCAGACCTTGCTCTGATGAGCTCAAGTGGGTCTGGGTTCTTTTTCTGCGGCATCGCACTGGAAGTCGAGCTGAACCTGTCGGCGAGCTCGATGTAAGCGAATTCCGTGGTCGACCAGACGATAAAGTCCTCTGCGATTCTGGAAAGTGTAGAAGTCATGATGGAAAGAGCGGAAGCAAACTCTAGAAATACGTCGCGAGAGCTGGTGGCGTCGATCGAGTTTACCACAAGTGAATCAAACCCGAGCAGCACTGCCGTTCTTTTCCTGTCAATTGGGATGCTAGACCCGCCTATTGCACAGGCTCCAAGCGGCGACTGATTCAACCTCTGATAGCATAGGTACAGCCGCTCCATGTCGCGCATGAGCGAAGAGGCATAAGAAAGCAGGTAATGGGAAAATGTCCCCAGCTGTCCCTGCTGGAGATGAGTATACATCGGCATGGGCGCGGTTTTTGACTCGTCTGCCTTTTCAACGAGCCCTTCAACCAAGTCGGCCAGGGCGGCGCACAAGTCGTTTACGTCATCTCGCAACTTATCCTTATGTCAAGGACCACCTGGTCATTTCGTGACCTCGCGCTGTGCATCTTGCCCCCTGAATCCATCCCCGCTTTTCCTATCACAAATGCCTCCAGGGCTTCATGTACGTCTTCAAAGCCTTCTGTCTTGATGAGCGCATTATTCTTCCTCGCAGCTTCAAGGGCCGACAGGATCTTTCGCAGTTCTGAGCGAGTTATCAGCTCGATTTCGTGGAGCATGATAGAATGTGCCTCGCTCCCTAGTATGTCATACTCCAAAATAGATTGGTCATGTTGCATCGAAGAGAGAAACTGGAGGACATCATCGTCTAGGCTGCCCTTGGGCCTCGATCTGTACAACGTTGTGGGTTACCTACGCTTTAATTTAATATTTTAGAGATAGTCTAGCTAGCTCGAATCAATCTATTTGTAAACAGCCATGAGCTCGCCTCCTGTTATAGGATCTAGCCAAGCAAAATCATGGAATCCACCCTTGCGTCGACAGCGCCGCGTCTGATAGAGTATCCAGCAGACCTTTCAGGATGCAGTTCTCTTCCGTACGAGGGAAGGAACCTATTGTTCCTTTGTTCTCATGAGTTTGGAAGCAGCCCATTTGTTGTGGTCCTTGGCTTTTTCTCGGGGCAGAAAGAAGACGTGGTAACGAAAGACCTGATCGAGCCGGTTGCTGACGCTAGCAGAAGCCGCGTGAGTGATGCGGTTTCAAAACAAATTTCGAAGGAATATTCAAGGGCACACATTTTCTTTCTCTAGCTTACTGGCATGTGGAGGGCGCCTGACTTGCTCTGAAGAAAGGAATGGTGGCCCCCTGCGATCAGGAATTCACGTCTGCCCTCAGTGTTGCAAAAAGCCTGATGCCTTGATGCGCCATTGAATCGCTCTTTTCTTCAGAGATGTTGGAAACGAGGAATTATTATCTAGCACACCGTCACTGCAAATTCTCGCTGATAGCTGCATTTACAGCCAGCAAAACCGCAGAGTATGTTTTGAGCGATGATCCGCACTTTGAAGATCTTGGCAGCAAAACAAGATGGTTTTCATAAGATCGCACTCTGCTTTATTAGAGATTTTAGCTGCTCTACATTTTTCCCCAAGAACGCCTCTGAACAGGCAGATTGGTAATTCAGAGAGGCAGAGTATGTTGGAAAGCGCTAAGGGAGCAAAGCTTTATTGCAACAGCAATGCGGAGGTCTCTACAATTCTTCGATACGGCAGCCGTTGCAGATAGTAGTGGTTAAATATGGTGCTCGAGATATTTTTGCGTGTATGAGTCAGGAAGAGCAGATTCAACAGACGAGAAGAAAGATTTTTGACGAGCTAACCAAGATAGTCGACCCGGAAATCGGAGTTTCAATAATGGAGCTTGAGCTCGTTGACAAAGTAGATATCAATCAGGGGAAGGTTAACGTTGACCTGCATCTCACCAGCCCGTTTTGCCCCGCCGTCTTTGGCTTCAAGATAGCGCAAGACGTAAGGGATAACATCTACAAGGTATCAGGCATCGATGATGTAAAGGTGAACGTGGCCAATCACTTTATGGCAGATGCCATAAACAAGCAGGTTAACGAGAGCAAGTATCCACCAAAGCCTGCGGCCTAGTCTCGTTTCAATCTCTGTTTCTTTTCGGCAACCTTTTTTTCATTACTTGAAAATCCCAGCAAATGCCCTCTGAGCAGCTGTATGCCAAGCGCAGGGTCTACTCCCTTGGGGCAGACAGTGCTGCACGATCCAGCAAAGTGGCACCTCCATATGCCATGCCTTTCGTCTACATTATCCAGCCTACTTTTGGATCCGTCGTCTCTGTTATCGATAAAGTACCTGTAGGCCTGCGTAAGAGCCTGGGGCCCGGGGAACTTTGTATCTGTCGCGACGGTCGGACACGCAGAGTAGCATAGCCCGCATTTTATGCAGTACGAAAACTGGAGAAACTTGTCGAGGTCTTCTGGAGTCTGCACGTACTCTGAGAGCTTGCCCGGATCCGCAATGTCAGCTTCTTCATTCTGAATGTACGGCTCGACCCGCTTATGATGCTCAAAGAACTGCGAAAAATCAGCTACAAGGTCTCGAATGTGCGGGAAATTGGGGAGCGGCTCCACCGTGATTGTGCTCCCTTCAAGTTCTGAAACCTTGGTATAGCAGGCTAGCCTGGGTATCCCATTTATCTTCATT
>JAKEIF010000137.1 GCA_022545875.1 Nitrososphaera sp. | reverse complement strand
TTGGTGACCTTGGGATCGACACTATTTGCCATCAGCATAGGGTTCGGCTTGACCATCCCGTCCGCCCTTAGGGAAACGCTCGCCGAAATCGCGGCCATGAAACTTGATGGGATTACCGCAATTGACCAAGAGCTTTTGCAAATGTCACTTAACAACTATGTCTTGGTTCTTGCTTTAAGTGGAATTCTGCTGATAATAATCGGAGTCATCTTCGCATCCGCTAAAATGAATGCGATCAAGAAACACGCGAGGAAGGAACGCACGCAGAAAGGAGAACAGAAACCTAGGCCGACGCCAGAATCCTTCATTGCCAATGCACAAGATGAGATTTCTGAAGCATAGCTAGAATACTGTTCTTCCCAAGGCTCGTGACGCGACTCACTTTGGAAGTGGACAACACACGATTGATACAAGGCGAACGATCACAATTCAAGCAGCGGAATTCCATCTTCCAAATTTCCGAATCTCGATCCGCCTCAACTTAAAGGAAACATTCCCCTTTTATGCAAGGACGAATCATAAAACAGGAAAAATCTATTTAAGCCCATGGTATTGAGGGATTACTAGCAGATCAGTATGGTCAAGCCTTCACGGTCAGCGGTAAAAACCCTCACGATTAACAGGAGCAGAGACATAGTAGTCGACAAGTTGGTCAGGCAATGCGAGCAGGGCAATCATTCAAAGTGCACAGGCTGGGCGGTCCTCAAAAAAGAGCACTCCCCCATCAACGCCAACTATTTCCTTAGGTGCACCTGCGCATGCCACAAGAAGGGATCCAAGATAAAGAAGAAAAATACAGTCCGCAAGAGCAAAGCAAAGAAGTCCAAAAATCAAGTTAAGAACAGAAAATTGAGCACGAAAAACAAGAGATCTCGAAGACGATAAAGTCGATAGTATTCAGGAGCTTGGCGCAAATCTCACCCGTACTTGTGACTAAACAAGTGCCGGCATACCCTCACGCATAGGGGAATAGACTTTCTTACTGCCGGCTGTCAAATACGATCCTTCGTTTCGAGCCATACAAACCTAAATTTTTCTAGTTTTGGGCACTGCGAATGACCTGTAAAACTCAGAGACATACTTTGAGTAATAAGATCCGGTATTCTACCATTCGACGGTTGGCGGATCAGGGTGCGCATACTGAAATGGTGTTGAGAAAGGGGTTTTTAGCCTCACGACGCGAGGAGATCATAGAAGGTCTCTACAATCAAGTCAGGGAGCTTGAAACCAAATACAGGAAACTTTACGAGGGTTCACCCGACATGTACCGCACGATTGACATAGACGGGTTCATTATAGATTGCAATCAGGCGTATATTGACAACTTGGGCTATCCCACCAAGAAAGAAGTTCTGGGGCATTCTGTTTTTGAACACGCGGCTGACAAAAGTAAGGACGTGATGCGCCAGTCCTTCAAAGAGTGGCAGTTGGTTGGCCAGGTAAAGAACAAGGAAATTTGGCTAAAGAGGCGCGACGGCAGCGTTTTTCCCGCCCTGATTAATGCTACCAGTCTGCACGACAACGACGGCCACCTTGTAGGAAGCAATACAGTGATTACCGACCTGACAGAGGTATACGGATCAAGGGAAAGGCTCCAGGAGGCGAACGAGGCGCTGAGACGTGCGCAGGAATTACAGGAGGATTTTATCCGAGTTGCGGCCCATGACTTGCGTACTCCCATTCAACCCATCCTCTTGGCGGCAGAGATGGCGAGGCGAAACACCGATCAGCGCGAGCTGGCACTTGATATCATTGTCAGGGAAGCAAAGCGGTTGAAGCAGCTGGCTAACGATCTGCTGGATATATCGCGAATCGAAAGCGGCACCATCCAGTACGACATGAAAAAGCTTCTTGCCACAGACATCATGGACGAAATCATAGAAGAAGCAGGATTGAGCGTCAATAGCGACAACAAGAATAGTCAGGATACTTCAGTTACCATCGTAGGCCAATCGTTACATCCGGGGAATTTGGAACTTAAAGTGGATAGGAGCAAGATTATCCAAGCGCTTTTGAATATCGTGAATAATTCTATCAAGTTCACAAAGCAAGGTCAGATCGCAATTGAGAGCAGGATGAGCGAAGGAAATGAGTTTGAAATCCGGGTGATAGATTCCGGCCCGGGCATCCCGACTGAAGTGATTCCAAGGCTGTTTGAAAAGTTTGCGACAAAGAATCCGGGAAATGGGTTTACGAAGGACCAAGGAACAGGTCTGGGCCTGTACATCTGCAAATCAATTGTTGCAGCGCATGGAGGCTCTGTCAAGGCTATGAACAATGGTGCAATGCCCGGTGCCACTTTTGTCGTTTCGTTGCCAATGGCCTAGGAGCCAGAGCCTTGCTGCAGAACACAAATTTCGCAATTTTAGATACAGCGCAGATCTCGACCGATTTGGCGGATATATCTTGCTAGCTCGAAGTAGCCATTCGAAAGCGTGCAGCCTACTTTTTGACAGATAGCACTTTTATCGCGTTTTCGTATTCCTTTATGGTATTGATCGGAACCCAGTTCTTGGTTTCGATTAGCATGCTTGCCAATTTGTGTTCACTGGCGAGCTGCGGCAGGACGATGGACTCAAATTCGATAGGGCGCGGGTCGTCTAGGCTTATCTTGTCACGAATAATATCATAGGTATCCGGTTCAAATGCATACATTCCAATTGATGTGGCTACATTTACCATCGGCTTTTCGGTAAACTTCATGACAATCCCACTGCCATCGACATCGGCCACCCCATAGGGATACTCTGTTCCTGGCACCAGGACAATTGTTGCAGAAGTGGCATGTTTTCTCATTGAATCGGCATGGTGCATCAGCAGTCGCGAAAATATCCTGTCTTCTAGCACAATATCGTCAGGGAATACTACGAGGCTGCGTTTTGAGGTGTTAATCTTGTTGCTCACCAAT
>JAKEIF010000136.1 GCA_022545875.1 Nitrososphaera sp. | reverse complement strand
GGTCGGATTCCGGAATTTTCAATTTCGAAGGAGGCTGTTATGCCAAATGCATAAACCTGAAGGCTGAAAAGGAACCGCAGATTTGGAATGCGATCCGATTTGGCTCCGTCATGGAGAATGTCGTTATCCGGGATGAAAGCAGAGAGCCCGATTTTGACGACGGCAGTTTAACTGAAAACACCCGCGTTGCATATCCGCTGGATTATATCGACGGTGCAATGATGCCGAGCATCGCAGGCCATCCAAAGGTGGTTGTCTTTCTGACTGCCGATGCATTCGGAGTCATGCCTCCGATAGCAAGCCTGTCAAAGGAAGCTGCGATGTACCATTTCATGTCCGGCTACACAAGCAAGCTCGCAGGCACAGAGCGGGGAATCACGGAACCCAAGGAAACCTTCTCGACCTGCTTTGGCGCTCCGTTCATGCCACTGCATGCCCAGGAATATGCCAAGATGCTAGGCAAAAAAATAACTACGCATGACACGCGGGTTTACCTGATAAACACAGGATGGACAGGCGGCCCATACGGGGTTGGAAAGAGGATGAACCTCTCTTACACCAGGGCAATGGTGACATCAGCCATTAATGGCGATATAGACAAGGTTGCTCTCAAGCGACACGAGATCTTTAATCTTCAGATGCCGGTCTCCTGTCCCGGCGTTCCCAATGACGTCCTTGATCCACGGAATACTTGGTCAGACAAGGAGAGGTATGATGCGGCGGCCCGGCGACTGGCGCTTTTGTTCGTAAAGAATTTTGAAAAGTTTGGCAATGTCCAGAAAGAAATAGTCGAAGCTGGGCCCCGCGCATAAATCAAAAAGAAATGGTAGCCCGGAGCAGATTCGAACTGCTGTCTCCAGGTTTCTTTTCTTATAGTAAGATCCAGAGCCTGAAATCCCTAGCCCTCAACCTTGGAGATTGGCCACTAGACGACCGGGCTAACCAATATTCCGGCTATCTGACCGGATATTTGACTCTAACGCTTCGTGTTTACTTCCCGGATCACGAGCCCATACTCTAGGGAAGCCTTTTTCCTCATGTATGGAATGAGTCTGTAGTGGATTGAATAGACATTCTTGTTTCTCGAAAGTATGCCCTTTATCAAAAGTGATACAAAGCCGCCGGCTACCTTTGATGGCTGTGTTCCGGATTTCTTGCAGAATTCATCCCGCTTTACGTGATACTCTTTCAGAGAAAAATAAGACCTGTTGATCTCGAGGATCAGCGGCCACACGACATTTTCCCAGACCATCCTCCTGTTCTCGGTTGAAGACGCGTGCTTGCCCTTACTTTTGACAGTCTGCTGATCCTCCTTGTCGGCCCTATCAGGCGACTTATCACGCTGCGGGCTCTTCAGCAATTTGAGGTACGTTTAAACTCCCGGGTTTATAATTGATCACAGTGCAGCAGGACGCAGGATCGGTCAAGGGTTCACTCGATTTGCTTGCCCAAAAATGGACCATAGATCCAAAACTCTACGATCTGCAGATAGGAAAACGTGACGATGTTACAGACACGCGGGTCAGCGTTGACGGGGTGATTTTCCACGTTCCAATGCTAAAGCGTGATAGCCTGTATGTGCTCTGGAAATGCCTCTGGCCTGACTGCCATAACTGTTGCGACAGGCAAGGGAGGCTGCCCCTCACAAAAGACGATATCCGAATAATCGCCAAAAAATTAGGGTATGACAGTAAGCCAGAGTTTATCAGAAATGAGACCCAGATTTCAACTTGGCAAGAACAGGAGACCATGGGGAATCTTATCAGTACCCTTACAATGATTTCGCTCAAGCGCAAGCCTGAAGAAAAGCCAGAAGATGATGGCAAGCCGATAAGTTGCAGGTTCCTCGACGACGCTGGCGCATGCAAGATTCACCCCGATAAGCCTGGAGTCTGCTGGCTGTATCCCTTCGCTTCCTGGCTGGAGGCAGATAATCGAGGTCAGCCGGTCGTGCATGCCACTTTCCAGTTTACTGGCGACTGTCCCGGCTACTACCTGGACAGCTCTCTTGATTCAATCATGCCAGTCCTGCAGGAATATTCCGCAAAGATCTATGCATATAACATGGCTGTCAGCAGGACTACGCGAGAAAACTATGGCGCAGTAGACTTTGTGAGATCGTAGCTGAGAAAAAAAGAAAGTGGCGAAAAAGCGGCTACTGGAACCTCTTCTTCACTTCGTCCCAGTTTACTACATTCCACCAAGCTG
The DNA here is from genome assembly GCA_022545875.1 of Nitrososphaera sp. GTDB lineage: Archaea > Thermoproteota > Nitrososphaeria > Nitrososphaerales > Nitrososphaeraceae > Nitrososphaera. Next base: position 4,880 of record JAKEIF010000136.1, on the reverse strand, counting down.
CGATATAGTCGGCACGCTTGTTCTGGTATTTCAGATAGTAGCTATGCTCCCAGACGTCCAATCCGAGTAAAGGCACAAGTTTTTCTTTGTTGAATCTGGTCCAGGGACTTGTCTGGTTCGGCATGGTGATAAACTGAACCCCGCCTGAGGCATTCTTGACGAGCCATCCCCATCCGCTTCCTTGCAACGTAGTCGAGTCCTGCGAGAATTTCGTCTTGAAATCTGCAAAACTTCCAAACGTCTTGTTGATGGCATTTGCCAATTCGCCGTCGGGTTCTCCCCCTCCACCTTTTTTCATGTTGTTCCAAAATAGAGCGTGGTTGTTGTATCCGCCGCCATGGAAATTGACTGCGCCTCTAGCGTTATCTGGAACGGAATCAATGTTTTTCAAGATTTCCACAATATCGGTCTTGTTCTGCCAGTCTCCGCCCAGGCCGCCGAGAGCTTTGTTCAGGCCGTCGGTGTACGCTTGGTGGTGTTTGGTATGATGAATTTCCATAGTCCTTGCATCAATGTGGGGCTCCAGTGCATCGTTAGAGTACGGCAATGGAGGTAAAGTAAAGTTAGCCATGCAAAGAAACTGCTTTCGGGTGCATATATTGTTTTACGGAAGGAATCAAATTCTTTCGCTAAGAAATCACTGTACGAATCTTTGCTCAACTGCGATTTGCTTGCGGCCTGACTTTTGATAGCGAAATTGCATGGTCATCGATCATTGTGCCTACGCCCACGTCAATGCTTCTGATTTCGATAACGATGCCCGCGGCTTCTTCGGCCGTCATGTTGTACTTGGCGGAGAGAAGCACCTTGATCTTTTCCTGCGGATCAGATATCACGCCGATTTCTGATGGGACTGTGATGTCCAAAACTGTGCCGATCATTGATTGAGGAATACTCTGCATCGTATCATTTGAATGGATTACAAAGCTAATCTTGTCGACCAATACCGAGTGTGGCAATTCATCCAAGGCGTTAGCTGTGTAAAAAATCTGCACATCTAGTACGTCAATCTCTTCCTGCGCGCTGCCGAGAACAGAACTGCCGCCAGAGATTGATGATATAAGCCTCGGATCTACTGGGACCTCGATTATGACGAATCCTTCAGTGAACGCTTCTCCGACCCCTGTCACTTCACGAATATCATCGCACACGATGCTCGTAGACATCTGAGGGCTCAGGGTCTTTAGGAGAGCATTTGATGCCTCATTGTCATTAACGGCACCGCTCCAAGTGACACGCAACGGAAAACTCTGCTTGTTGAAAATGCCGATGTCTGTATCGTAATGGCCCGGTCTGAGGGGTCCCTCTGCTCCTCGGATCGTGCCGCACTCAAACTTGGCAGCATATGTAATGCTCTCTATATCTTCGAAATTATTTGTGCTTGCATCCTGCCCGCCATTAGGTGTAATTGCTCCAAACGTGACCGATTCAGAGCTGCTATTTGTTATGGTAATTACCCTTGGGATGATGTCTCTTGGCTGTCCTCCCGGACCTGAGACCTGTATTACAGAGAATGCTCCATCTGACATTCCTTCTATAATGATGATGCCTGCAAGATTGCTCGAATCTCTCCCAGCATCGCCATCATGAATCGTAAAATTTCCTGAACCTGTGAAGGGATCAGGGGATATCCGATATATCGAGCCATCCGCGAGATGCCCCTCCATCAGTGTAATGATAGTTAGGGATCCGTGCTGTGTCGATGTTGTTGCAAGAATTGGAGGATTATCATGCAACCCCGGTTGCCCGCTCAGCGCAGGACCCCACACAAAGTACGTCACGAGTATCGCTGCTCCGAATATGACCACGTAAATCAACAGGCGACGTCGGGGCATTGTCTAAACTTGGATGCTTCACGATATTAAGCCATTCTCTGAAACCATTCTAGCGCGGCGTTCTGTCACTAGAAATAAATATGAAGCAAGACTTGATCTATCGCGTGGGCGCATTAGCCTGTAGAAAGATCTTTCCTTCCGTCGCCGTGGCTTTTACATTTGCGCTGCTTGCTCTTGGCTTCGCCATTCCGCTGAAGCCTGCATATGCAGACGGACTTTTCATGGAACAGTTCAATGCGAGCCTTGAAGGACGGGAAGCCCGCTTGTCAGTAAGTGTTAACCCTCCAGTTCTGACATCCGAAACAAGGCAGGATGCGTATGTACAATTCAGGCTATTTGATGAAAGTACAAATCAAACTATCAAGTTCACGACCTTTGTCATCACCATAGAAAAGGGAGTTGGCGATGACGCTGAACAGCTTTTGCGAAACGTTTTCCATACCGAGAGCGGACTCTTGACGTTGAGGATGCAACCTCGTGAAGGCCCGGTTGACATCTTGGGGACGCAGGAACAATTCATCAATGCTTGGGTGGCTGATCCTGGGGGCAACATTGGCGTAAGGGGGCCGATCTTTCTCGAAGGCGGCCTATATCACTTTGGAATAGAAATTTTGGGTGTTGATAGCATCAGAGAATTGTTTCCGCCCGACAAAGTTCCAAGCTTTGATTCCTGGCTTAGCGTAGGCGACGTATTCAGTGAGACCGTCCAGTACAACGAGAATAGCTATAACACGACCATCATTTCTTATTACGACAGGGTAGAAGAATTTGATTTTGATTCCGGCAGCAAGACCTTCACATGGGCGATGCCTTTTGATTGGAATACTAGCAGAATCGATCAGACTACTATCTTTGTGCATGAAGAAGTCAAGATACCAAAGGCGATGGAGGGAATTGGGAACTCTGTATCGTTCAAGGCCACTGTTAATGAAGTACCAATAGCCGGTTCAAAAATCGTAGTCGATCCTTACACTTCTGATACCGAATTGGTATTACACTATCTCTTGAACAAGCCTGACATCCTCGCGCTTGCTGAGGAAGTTCCTGATGGAATTGAACAAATGACTTTCGCATTGACGCCCTCCTCAGACGTCGAGGAAGCAACGACAACTGAAATGTCCACCGATACAGGAGGCATCAATGTTGCGCTGCAATGGAACCCCGACCCTCTCAATGCCGATAGCGAGTCAACGGTAGAAGTAGCATTTTCGGATGCGTTTTCCGGAGAACCGCTCAATGACGTTGACGTGATATACGATCTCAGAATTCTCGACATGAATGGGACCTTGGTTTTTAGCGAGCAGGATCTCACTGCGGCAGGCGGAACCGCTACTCAGACAATTGACTTTCCGAGGAATGAAAATTATCGCATAGAAATACAGGTAAAGGGACTCCAAGAGGATGGACTACCTGTAGACAGGACTCGCAACGGCATCGCTCGAGGTCTTGTAGTCGTCCCAGAGTTTCCGGTGAGCATCACGCTCGCTATCGGAAGCGTGATTGCAACAATAGTCCTGTGGCAAAGATTCGGCGAAGGACGGGGCTTTTTCAAAGGCCTGAAGTAATGACGCTTGCGTTTTATGACAGAATTTCTGAATCTCTGCATCGGGAATTGCCAGAGAGCTCCTCGGCAGCGCTCAAGGTTTTCATTAACGTCGGCCGCTTTGAAGTGGGACAGAGCTACGTTACTGCCAAAGTCGAAAATAGATTTGGAGACACCGTCAAGATCAACATCGAAGGAGGCCGGCGCGGAATCGAACTCCAGGAAACTTTGTTCAAGCTGGATGGTAAAAGTCCCCGGTTTGCCTACATCGCAACCACGATAGGAGAAAATGAAAAGATATTCGTACGCAAGTTGCCCGTCATAGGCGTGAAAGACTGGCTCCTGATATACGAAGACGACCTATTTCTGCTTGCAGTAAAGGACGCGTATGACGAACTGGATATTCGATTAACTGAATAGAAGGTCTGGCGAAGCGCAGTTTTTTCTCACCTGCGCCCCAACCAGACAGTTTGTTCCCCATCGGTTTGGTCGATGTAACCCTACTCTCACATAATGACAATTTAAACGTGATGATTATCCTAGCCCAGAATGTTGAGTATCTTGGGTATTATTTTCTCGTGAAAAGTTGGCGCATCAACAGAGATGCACAAGAACCTATCGCTTTGTGCAGTCAGAGGAATAGATACCAAGGTCACTCGATCAAATTCTGTGACCTGAAACCTAATCTGGCCAAGGTCGGACTGGAACTTTCTGTTTATGGCAAGGGCTTGGTATGCACTGTAAAATGATGTCGCTTTTGGATCCTGAACTTCTGAATTTGCCTTGATCAAGGGAGAAGGAATATCTGCGCGATATCGTCCAATGAGCAATTTTCCATCATTGTCAACAACCCCCGCAAACCTGACTGACTTATCTGCATTTAGAAGCGACTCACAGAGTTTTTGCAGGAAATCACGCTCGTCTTGACCCATTAGTGACATCTTGATAAGATACTATTCAAGATATAAAACATGCGACGGAAAACCGGGGCAGTACCTATAATTGGATACTATACCTTCTCGCGCGGATACCGAGCGGTCCATTATCGGCAGAGCGCTTGAGCTCAAAATAATTAGTATCCGTGGGTCAAAAACTTCCAGATATACCTTTAAATGAGTAGGCGTGCTACGATTGACCGTAATGCCAGTAGTTGGGGTCGATGACCTGGCTATCTATGTTCCTAAACTTTACCTCGATTACAAGGATTTTGCCGAGGCTCGGGGTATTGATCCGCAAAAGCTGGAGTATGGTATAGGCATCAAGAAGATGGCCCTCGCAGACACAAACCAGGATTCTGCCTGTATGGCCGCAAATGCGTGCCTGAGGCTCATGCAAAGAAATCATCTGCATCCTGAAGATATCGGAAGGCTCTATGTCGCCACAGAGTCTTCACTTGACGAATCAAAGGCCATGAACTCGTTTGTTATTGGAATGCTCGAGCAGATTTACGGCGAAGATTCTTTTGAACACGCTGGTGGAATAGAATGCAAGTTCGCCTGCGT
>JAKEIF010000135.1 GCA_022545875.1 Nitrososphaera sp. | reverse complement strand
GGCCTTGAACCGGTGCTCAGAAAATTTGCCCTAGCAGAGGCGCGCAGGGCGGAGAAATTCCTTACCGAAGATTTTAAAAAACATAATGAGTTGCAAATGCGGTCGCTCTTTTCAAAGATCTTTGAGGATATCTTTCATCTCAAGATTGGCCTTGCAGAAGAAGACAAGCGCCTTTTCAGAATCAAGGTAACAGACTATTTGTCAAGGTCTTCCCATTTTCATGAGCAAGAATGGAAGCTCGTCAACAGGCTGGTTTCCAATGGCCACGTTTACCTAGACGCGGATGAGACAGTAAGACTTGTCAGAAACGAGCTTTCTGTCATGATCTATGAGAAGGTAAGGGGAATGACCCTTCCGACGTTGCCTGAAACACTAAAAACGAGGGCAGAGACGCTTAGGGCAAAGCTTCTGCCGCGCTATGATTATCGCCCCACGACAGTAACGGATTATCCTCCTTGCGTCAAACATGCGATTGAAGTGATGGCCAAGGGAGACAATCTACCTCACTCGGCAAGAGTCATGCTTGGTACTTACATGCTTGCAATCGGCAAGCCAATTGACGAAATTGTTGGGATGTTCGAGAATGCCCCCGACTTTAATGAAAAAATAACCCGCTATCAGGTCGAACACTTGGCGGGTTTGAAAGGTAGCCGGACAAAGTACTCCGTTCCGTCTTGCGAGAAGCTACTCAACGAAAATTTGTGTTTTGCAACTGAGCAGTGCACAGGAATATTCAACCCTTTGCAATTTGGTCGAAAACGAGAGAGAAAACAATGAGCGAACTGGCATCAAATCGCACAGTGAGTGCCGTGAAGAACGCATTCAAAGAATATTACTTTCGCTCAAAGAAAATCGAAGAACCGGCCAGGATCGAACAACGCGAATTCGGATACTCACACTTTGGGCAGAAGGGCATGACAAGACACCTCTCGTTCTCTAGCATGGGGGAACTAGTCGCCACTCTTGTGCGAGAGGTGCCCTCAGACGTTTACTGCTCAAATGCGTGTTATAGATTTCCCACTTACCCAATGCAGGAGAAAGAGTGGATTGAAGCGTCTGTCATATTCGATATTGACGGCAAAGACCTTGACCTTCCATGCGTACCATCACACACTTATCAGCTTTGTACCGGCTGCATGTCAGCTACTCCGCCGCAGGATAAACAAACCCCGTTTACCTGCCACAGCTGTGGAGGCTCTAAAGCAGATTCTGTATCAATACCATGTTCCAAATGCATTGACGCCTCTAAGAAAGAGCTGAAAAAACTGCTCGCGTTTCTCAAGACCGACCTGGGGATAATTCGCGATTCTGTCAGCATCTATTTTTCGGGAAACAACGGATTCCACATCCATGTATCAGACCCGGATTTTGTGAAGCTCGACTCATCAGCTAGGTCGGATCTGGCAGGATATGTATCTGGAGCGGGCCTGCTACCCGAGAGCGTGGGAGTGCGCAAGGGAGGTAATGGAAACCTCGGCAGTGTGAAATTTCCGAGGGGCGGCATAGCCCACGGGTGGAGATACAAGATGGCTGAAAGGTTAAAGATCGATGGCTCGTCGATACTCCGGCTGCAAAATATCCTAGTTCAAGCGGGTGGCTACTCTGCATTCAAGTCAGAGCTGGAGAAAAGTGCAAAAGAGATGGGCACAAGGATAGATGCCCAAGTGACTACTGATGTGCATCGAATATTCAGGATGCCGGGCACTCTCAATAGCAAGAGCGGATTGTCAAAGACAAGGTGTGAAGATATCGATTCATTTGACCCGTTTACAGACGCCTGCGTTCTAGGCGACACTAGGATCGCCGTAAGGCTCAAGTGTCCAGTCAAGTTAAGGCTCAAGGGCCGCTCGCACAACGTTTCAAAGGAATCAGCAGAGCTTCCTGCTCATGCAGCTGTCTATCTGATATGCAAAGGACTTGCCGAAGTTTGCTAGTCCCGCATCTCTGGCGATCGTTTCGGGCCAATATGCAGTACGAGCACAACATGTCATCGCCGTATGCTGTTCTTGGTCCATCTGAGGATGGCTCGCTACGCGTGCCTCCGATAACGAGTTTTCATTCGTAGAAACAACTTCTAGATGTATCAATTCCAGCAATTAAGTAACTTGTAGCCCATTGCCAAATAGTACCATATGGGTTCTGTGGACGACAGTGAGGATATCGGCAACGGCCGTAGATTCGGAAAGGCCACTTGGGTCATTGTGGGCGGTATTGCAGCTCTAGCAATTGCTTTTGCAGCCGTTGCCGTCTATGGATCCACAATAATGCAGGGCGCTGACGATGCCACCGGCCCTTCTAGCGAGACTGCGAGAGAATCTGCGACAAGCGGGCCTGGCCATAATACGACTAGCAGTACAGCGCCACAATCTGAAATGAACACGTCAACACAAGGAGACGGCTTTGAAAATCAGATACCTGATTCAGAATTGACATCTGGCAGGGAGACGAGCGGCACGCCCGGTCCGCAGGCAGTCCAGAATTTAACAGAAATTCCCTAGTTGCAGGCTAGTCTGTCGATCATGGTCTTGAAAATGCCATAGAGGCCTTGTGGTCATAAACACATTAAAGGGCGTTCAACCTTAATTTGGTCTCTTGTGGGACACTTACAATGAGGATAGGTCGCCAAGCGCGGACATTGGAAGAATCGTTCGTATTGCCGTTTTCGCCGCTCTTGGAGTCATAATCTTTGCCATTGTAAGCAACCAGTCCGTGAACCTGCTCATGAACGTCGCCGAGTTTGGCGACGTCTTTACCAAGCCGCTGTTCTTTTCTACAATCTCGGGAATTATCCTTGCGTCAATAGCCCTGGTGCGGGTGAATGTTTTTGCCCGGCATTCAATGACATGGTACGGGATAAGGGCCGTAATCAACCTCATAAAGAGAAACGAATACGACCAGACCAAAATGCTTCGCTATTCCGAGTTCAAGATGAGCCACAGGAGCTTTGCTCTCTGGCAGGCGATGAAAATACTTCTGTTTGCCCCGCTCTTTAGCAACCTCCTGTTCGGCATGTCCATAGATTACATGGCGAAAGGCAACGACCTTGGGATCGGATCGATTGGAGCGATTTTCGGCATCCCCTTTGCCGACGTAACGATGGATGGAACTTTTGCGCAGGCTAACGTATTCCCGATGTTTCCCGCGCTCACCCTGATAGTTCCACCTCTTCTCGCAGTGATTAGCCTCCGGCTGCTACTATACGTTGGCGTTTCAGGAACTGTCAATATTGTCACGCAGTACCTTCTAGATGCGCGCGAAGGCAAGCCCAGGTTCCTCTCCTATATCTCCACCATAGAAATGATTATAGGGGCTACGATATTTTGGTTGGGCTTTAACCTGTTCTTCACTTCCTATGTTGATTACAATACCCGCTATGCAATTGCGGGTACGCTTGGCTTGGGCGCCGCCTTTCTTGTCTACGGCTACCTAGACAAGCGAAGAGCGCGGGTGATGATATACCCCACAAAGCGCCACATGTATTCCCGACTCCTTACGATAGGCGTAGTCGTGGTGCTGGTAGGTTCGGTAATGGCCATCAACACAAGCATCGCGGATGCCAAAAAGATCGAGTGGAGGGGACCGTATACTGCTCAGGAAATAGCCGTCAACAGACACATGCATGATCTTGAAAACATTGAGGTCATAAACTATGACATAAAGTCCCCCACGATCTCGCCTTCGAGAATACAGTCCATTGTCGAAGAAAACAGGGAAACCCTGACCAATATTCGCCTATGGGATCAAGAGGCTGCAGGATCAAAACTAAGGCCCGAGCTCGGCCAGAGAAACGACATACACTATGTTGACACGGACATTCTTAGGTTCGGAGGTACAATGTACTGGACTGGCACTACTACTCCCAACCTTCCAGCAGACGTTTCCCAGGCCAACAGGTGGTTCAGCGAGCATATTACATATACACATGCCAACGTCGGAATGAAGATGCTTGAAGCAGATAGCGGCAACGTCGCCGATGAGTCAAGATTCTTTGAGCAGCGCAGGATCTATTATGGCGAAAGCGATGACGCTGGCTTATTCGACAAGGTCTGGTCTGCATATCCTGTTGGCAGAGACGATAGCCTCGAAGTCGACCAGTACTTCTACAACGGCACAGGAGGCATCGACGTAGCTCCTCCGCTGAGCTGGATGTTTGAGCCCAACTTCATGCTCTCATATCCCAGCACGCCGATCCACGTAATGCGATACAAGGACGTGCATGAGCGCATGGAGCTTCTCTACCCATACTTTGTGTATGATTTTGCATTCACATCCACCCAGAATCCGCAGTTCAAGCGTGTCGATATTTACCCAGTAACGGATGGCCAGAACAGCTACTGGCTTATGCCGCTTGTAGCCGCCCTTGACACCTCTCATGTCCCCTGGAGCTCTGACTTTATGCTCAAACTTGTCGGCTATGCCCTGATTGACACATACAACGGAGATGTCCAAGTGTTTGGCACGGGCGAGGACTATTTCTCCACAATGTTCCTCGAAGAGTATCTTGATGTTGGAGTAACCAGAGAGGTCCCGGAATGGCTTGACGAGCAGATAAAATACCCGGAAGAAATGTTCATCTGGAAGGTATCGCAATTCAACATTTACCATGTGACTGATCCAAAGACGTTCATAGAGGCAAAAGAGTTCTACAGCATTCCGGAAGACTCGTCCAGGAGCATTCCTCCCTACTACATCTCAACAAAGCCCCAAGGATTTGAAAATCCCGAGTTTGTCGGTTTTCAGTCGCTAGAGCTTAGAGGATCGCAGACAAAGAATCTGGTCGGTTACATGATTGCAGGAAATGACCTGAGCTCTCTAGGCCAGATGACATTCTATTCCGTCCCGGGCGATTCTCCGGTCAAATTGCTCGGTCCGACAGGTGCTAAGGAGACCCTTGAGAAAGACAAAGACTACAAGAATTTCCGCACACTGTTGAACAATCCCAGGACCGGTGAGAATATCCTTTACAGGATTGGGGATGTTGAGGTTTACTTTATCCCTGTATACACCTCAAACACAGGCGGCGGCGTAGTGTCACAGACTGGAACGATTGCTGCAGTAGGGGCGGCCTCCATAACTGGAACGTACTATGTCGGCATGGGTGACACGCCAGTACAGGCATTTGAAAACTATTTGCTCAAGGTATCAGGCGTAGCTCCTGCTGACCAGCCGGGAACAGGGGGAAATCAGACGGTCGTCCTCGACAAGCAAACGCGGATCCAAAACCTGGAAAAAGTCTTTAACAATTCCGGATTGGCGGTCGTAAAGCCCAGCTCAATTTCGGCTCCCGTAGAATTCAAAGAGGCTGAAGGCGCTTATCTTCTTGAATCGGACTTTGCGGATATAGAGGCACAGATACAGAGTTTTGTTGGTGCATTTGGTCCGGAGGAAGGCACGGGCAGAATTTTTGAGTGGCAACAGGATACCAAGGTAAACTTTGGGTTCCTGAGCCAGCAGGGCGGAATCGTGGAGAACCACTACATCTCTATAGAGGTCGGCT
>JAKEIF010000134.1 GCA_022545875.1 Nitrososphaera sp. | reverse complement strand
TTCATCGTCAAAAGCTTCAATTCTGACAGTACTGTAAATGAGTAGTTCCTGAAGCGTTAATTTTTTCAATGTCATTTTTGTGTCGTATTATTAATGCAAGTGATTTTAAGCTATTTCCAACGAATCCTAACTTACGTTATGCCGTAGTAGCGGCACAAAACCACGAGGAAAGTGGGGGGATTGTATTTTTGTTGATTATCAATGAACTCATTTGGTAATACCGACTAATCAATGAATCATGCCTTGAACTACTACAAGGTTCTCCGCATCAGGATCTTGCCGTTTACCGTTCCAGCGATTTCATAACCCCTATTCGAATACGCAACCAACCGCTGATTATCGTTTGACTCAATTATGATACTGTCAAATTTGTTTTGTGAATTGAACCGCATGTATGTCGTTGATTCAAGAACGCTGGTGGTTGGTAATGGTATTTCCAACTTTTGCAGTGTAAGGTCTGCGGGTTCTCTAATCTCCGAATGATCTCCTGCGTCATGGTACATCCTGAGAAGCATAGTCTTTAGTGCAGATATCTTATCTGACATAGGCAGCGTGTCATAATGCTTTATCAAATTCTTGGGATCATCCCATCCGGAGCTTAGCAGAAAGTGCAGGATTGATAACTCCACTTCTTTCTTTACATCTTCTCTTGTGACTTCTCCTGAATGCATAATTGTCAGATTGTCCATAGCTTTGAGATACATCTCTGCCATCTCTTCTTCTGTTAGTCTGAGGTATGCGCTATCAAGCCCGAATTTATGACCCATCAAAGCTTCAATCACTCCTCTATCCAAACCGGCAGACAGCAGCCGGGTCATGAAGAACTTGCGAAACACATGAGGATGAATCGCATACCTCCTGCTGTCTTTATCCAGCTTGAACCTCAGTTCAGCCTTTTGACAAGCATAGCTAATAACGTCATACGCAGTACCTGTTCTCATGGGTTTCGTGCCACCAAAAATATAGCTGTCCTTCTCAGCAATTCGATCACCAAGATGTTCCTTTAGCAATGAAATTGCCTCGTCTGTCAGAAAAACGGTTCTAGTTCTTCTATTCTTTGTCTCTTTAGCCATGATGATAACTCTGCCAGGTTTAGTGTCAAAGTTTACCTGACCCACCTTTACTTTCAAGAGTTCTCCAATTCTCAAGCCACTTGAACACAAGCAGGACACCAAAGCCTTTACTTTCAAAGAAGAATGAAGGAATAACTTTTGAAGTTCCTCACGCGTTGGAATCTTATCAGAGCTAACCTCATACTGTTTTGGCATTGCTACTTTCGCTCTGAACTTGTGTTCCGAGATTGATATGTCGCTATATGCCAAAAATGCCCGAACGCCGGAAACATAAGCATTAATTGATTTCGGGGCTTTGTCATTCTTTGTCAGGAAGGTAACCATCCTGTCCAGTGAATCATAAACGTCAATTTTGCTGTCTTTAATTGATTTCACCAATTCATCGATGGTTGCTGCCTCATTTGCCTTCGCCCACGAGTCGAGGGCGACGCGATAGAGTATTCCAGTAGCACGACTATTCCGGGATTTTCGTTCAAGAAAATCAGCGTACGACATTGGAACAAATTAATGAGGCGCGATATTTATGGTGTATTATAGCATGGATTTTTTCCCGTATTAATTTAAATAAAGTACGGGCGGCACTGTAAAATATTACATTGGCCGCTGCAAGGAAGGCAAGAATTCAGAGGGTCACCAAGGAAACTGCGGTGACTGTAGAGATTAACATTGACGGCAGCGGCAAGACCAACGTCAAAACGGGCCTTTCTTTCATTGATCACCTGATCACGGCCATCGGCAAGCATGCCATGATTGACATCACATTATCAGGCAAATCAAACGATGGCATAGTCCACCACCTTGCAGAAGATGTTGCAATCGCGCTTGCGCAGACGATAGACAAGGCATTGGGCGACAGGGCAAGGGTCAGACGATTTGGCTATGCCATGTTGCCGATGGACGAAGCTGCCGCATCAGTCGCGATTGACCTGATAAAGCGGCAGTACCAGAATGTAGAGCTCAAGCTTGACAGGGACAGCATCGAGGGAGTACCAAGGGAGGACCTGGAGCACTTTTGCCGCTCGCTGGTTCAAAACCTCAACGCATGCACACACATCATAGTGGAATACGGGGACAACGACCACCATAAAGTTGAGGCGGCAATCAAGGCTTTTGCAGTCGCGCTCAGGACGGCAGTCGAAATAGACCCGAGAAGAAAAGGAATTCCCAGCACCAAAGGGGCGATGTAGCCGCTGGCAAGGATTGCAATTTTTGACTATGGCGCAGGAAACCTATTCAGCTTAAAGTCAGCCCTAGAGAGGAACGGGGCCGAAAGCGTCGAGATAATATACGATCTGGGCGAGCTTGACAGGTTCGACGGCCTGGTGCTCCCGGGCGTGGGCAACTTTGATCCTGCCATCAGGTCAATAGAGAAAAGTGCAAGGCACCTAGACAAGGCTATCGACGGCGGCATGCCGGTGATGGGCATATGCCTTGGAATGGAAATGCTGTTCAACCGCAGCGAAGAAGGCAAGCTTGACGGGCTCAAGATCCTAGACGGAGACGTGGTAATGCTGCCAAAGAAAAAAGTCAAAGTACCACACATGGGCTGGAACAACCTCGTGATTAAGGGCAAGAGCAGGCTGCTCAAGGGAGTGCCTGACGGCTCGTGGGTATACTTCGTGCATTCCTACAGGGCTGCGCCGAAAAGCCGCAAGCTAGTAGTCGCGACCTCTGACTATGGCGTGAGCGTCCCGGCAGTCATTGAAAGGGACAACCTCATAGGAGTCCAGTTTCACCCGGAGAAATCCGGCGACACTGGCGCAGTGATGATCAGAAACTTTATTGAAATGTGCAGGAACGGCAGCGACAAGAAATGAGAGTAATTCCTGCAATCGATATTATGGGTGGAAGCGTCGTCAGGCTTGTCAAGGGCGACCCTGCAAACAAGGTTGTGTATAGCAGCGACCCTGTAGAGACTGCAAGAAAATGGGAGGCAGCAGGGGCAGACATGCTCCACGTAGTCGACCTAGATGCGGCATTTTCTTCCGGCGATAACTCTGATGCAACTCGCAAGATAGCAGAGGCTGTAAAAATTCCAGTCCAGGCTGCCGGCGGCATTCGGTCGCAAGAGATCGCCGAAGCAACGCTTGCAAAGGTATCTAGAATAGTAATTGGCACCATGGCATACAGCGATCAAGACACTGTCAGAAAGCTCTCAAAAAAGAACGCTGGCAGAATTGTTATTTCCATAGACCAGTCGGGGGGCAACGTCATGGTAAAAGGCTGGAAAGAATCCACCGGGGTAAAGGTGGCAGACGCAATTTCCCAGTTCAGATCGATTGGAATTGAAGAGTTCCTTTTAACAAGCATAGAGCGTGACGGCACTCTGGAGGGACCTGACATCCAGACATTGGCCGAGGCAGTACGATCAGGTGCGAAAATAATTGCAAGCGGAGGCATCTCTAGCCTGGAAGACGTTATCAAGGTGAGGTCTGCGGGTTGCGGCTCTGTCGTCCTGGGCAAAGCAATGTACGACGGCAAGGTCAGCATCGAGCGAGCAAAGGCGGTAGCGTAATGCTAGCTAAAAGAATTATCCCCTGCCTTGACGTCGACAACGGCCGAGTCGTAAAGGGGATCAATTTTGCAGAAGTAAAGGACGCTGGAGACCCTGTGGAGCTCGCAGAAAAATACAGTGAGCAGGGCGCAGACGAGCTGGTGTTTCTTGA
>JAKEIF010000133.1 GCA_022545875.1 Nitrososphaera sp. | reverse complement strand
TATTAGAATGAATGAAGACTTGCTTTCAGAATTCTATGCCTGTTACGAAAGGGTTGGCAACAAGATAATCTATTTTGAAGCAACCTGCCCCGATGGTGTCGTCAAGTATTACACCGTGAGACATTTTGAAATCCAATAAATCAAACTTTGGATCATCAAAATTGCTGAGTAAATAATCTACCAAGGTAACCTTTAATTGAGCTAACTGGGCTGATTCGATCTGGAACAAGGCAACTACATGCTCGGATTCTCTTCGTTGCTCGCTCAATTGGAAGGCTTGTTTGGAGGATCCGACTTTGACCCAAACAGTCCCTGGATGTGGATCTATATTGTCTCGTTTGCCGTGGTTCCATTTTTCATGATGTATGCGCAAAAGTTTCAGTCGAAAATCATTCTTAATGAAATCTCCCGTTCTCTTGTCAAGTTCAAAACGATGAAGGAAAACGCTCGCAAGGAAGCCGTCGACTATGTCAAGGCCTCGATAAAGTCGTCTTCCGATCCAAGTCCTGGCGTCGACAGGCTTCTGGAGTATTTTACGATAATGCCCGTAGACTTGGATCCGAACGGAATAGTGCGAAAACTTGATCATGTCATGAGGACACGGGACGACCGGATGAGATCCGAAGTCAGAAAACTTTGCCAAGGCGCGGGCGAGCGTGAAATTTCACGGATGGAAAATATCTTGGAAGCAGCTACGGCACTGAACATGATATACAAAGTTGTCAGGCACTTTTACCTGATGGGCAAGAGGACTACCAGCATGTTTGTACTAGTCCAGCTCCAGATGGTGATGCCCTTATTGCTCGAGGAAGCTGAGGCGCTACAAAAGGCAATAGGCGCGTTCAAGTTTGGTCAGCCGATAGGAGACGGCATTGGACCCATGATAGTTGGCAAAATGATGCTCGGTAAGGAGAAAAAGCTGGCCGCCAAAGAAACCGTATGGAGCGAGGACGAATACGCTGGCAGAAAGGTCTATCTATTAAAGGCCGAAGGACCTGGCGGAACAGTCGGCAGGCCCGGTGAAGCAATCAACAGGCTGTCAACCGACCTTGGGATAAAACTGGACGCGATCATTATGATAGACGCTGCGCTCAAGCTGGAAGGAGAGCGGACTGGCGACATCGCGGAAGGAATCGGAGCTGCCATAGGCGGCATCGGTGTCGAAAAGTACCAAATAGAGGAAGTGGCGACCAGGCTCGATATTCCTGTATACGCAGTAATTGTAAAGCAGTCGGTTCAAGACGCGATCACAGTAATGCGAAAAGAGATTGCCGAATCTTTTGAAAAAGTAACAAATGTTGTGCATTCTGTGATCGAAGAGCGGACCACCGCAGGTCAGTCCGTCTTGATCATAGGCGTTGGAAATACCCTGGGAGTGTCGCAATAGAAATGTTCTTCAGGAAAAAGAAGGAGGTCAAACCAGAGATCTTTACTGAGGAGAGCTGTCCAGCCTGCGGTGTAAAGTCAAGAAGAAAGTTTGAAGATGGTGACTATGTATTCAAACCCGCCACTGTCTGCAAGAACTGTTCCTCTCCCAACACGATTATCAGCGCCGTTTATGGCGAGTATCCGCCAGAAACCCACAAGAACTAGATGGTGATAACCGTCGTTCCTGATTCAGACGGGATGACCGTATGCTCTGCCTGAACAACAGTCTTGCCCTGGCCCTCTACTAGAATTGGGTAGGCGTGCACATTTTTTTTCTTTACGAGTATTTCCAGGATCCGCCTGCCTTCTTTCTCGTCGTACTTGTCCATGAGCCATCGAAGCGCGAAAGGTAGAGTCCTGTACCTATTCCAGATCATTTCGAGCATATCGTCCGCCTCTTTGTCTTTGATGGGCTTGCGCGAACTTATTCCAAAAATATTTCGCACCTTTCCTTCGTATACGACCCCTTGGCCTTCGCGGGTCGTGACGAACGGCTCAATAGCATACGCTTCGTTTGCGATAAGCGAAAATGAAGAACCTCTAGTCCAGATATTGGGTATAGATTTGCCCGCATGGACGGTATACTGCTGGAGGGAATGGCCACTTAGATTCTGGATGGGCTTGAAACCATATTTTGTAATAGTTGATTCGATGGTCTTGCCAATGTCGCCTGCTTTTGTGTTCGCCCTTGCCAACCTGACTGCTTCACCAAGCGCGGCTTCTGCAGCCCTAATGAGGGGATCATACTTGGGCTCATAGCAGACAGTGACTGCCGTATCGGCGATGTAGCCGTCAACGTGGACGCCTATGTCGATTTTGAGGACATCGCCTTCCTTGACCAGTGTCGGGTCATTTGGCTCGGCCGTGTAATGCGCGGCTATTTCATTGAGGCTCACGTTCACGGGAAAAGCAGGTGCCGCATTTCTCTCCTTGATCTGCGATTCGACGTTCTGGCATATCTCCAAAAGGCTCGAGCCGATATGGTTCTTTCTTCGTGCAGCCTCGCGAACGTCGGATGCTACCTTGCCGGCCTTTAGATAGCTATCCAAATTCATCGACATAATGTGGTTCTGAGTTCATATATAGAGATTATGAGATCTGGCTCGAACCGGGAACGCTTATTGTTATGTTTCAATATTCAGTAGCGGAGCGCTAAACCTGTTATAAATTGGCAAGACAATTTCAGAGATACCATGGACAATCTGCGCCGGATTATACTGCAAATGATCGATGAATGCAAAAACGAGCGCGACGTCGACAGCAGGACAGAGATTTTGCATAAGATAAACACAATGCTGCCCAAATCTATTCAGATTAGAATTCCGTCGCTTATCACCAACGACTACATAAGTACGGCACTCTACCGAATAGAGGAAAGCCTTCTAGTTACAGCCTAATAGGCTACTCTTCAAATCCGTGCTGTCCGTATATTCTGACCAAGGCACGCAGCTCCAATGTTGTGATCTGATGCTCCCTTGTTTCTTCGAGAAAATCAAACTGAGGCGACATCAAGTAGCCCTTTTCTGATTTCATGTGTCCTAGGCCAAGGACGTGGCCTATTTCATGCGTCGCAGAATTCCTAAACGCGTGGGATGGCAAGTCAAGCTCGGTTACTCCATCCCCGTGAAGGATAAATGGGGAAAGGTAGACCCTCGCATCTAAAATTTCATCGTCGTTTCTGACGGAGGTATAGGCCCCTGTCTGAGATGGATATCCTGGAAAGTCCTTGTAGCTCTCAAAGATGTAGATCTTGACGTCGCATGATTCAAGATCGGCCTGGGAGCTCACGTACCGCGCCGAAAATGACCATTGGTTTTGATTATCAGTATATTCTCGCAGTGCCTGTCGCCATTTCTGCACAGCAAGCTTTGTCCATACATAGTATGAATTGGGGACGTCAGAATCTTTGTAGATACACGCTCTGATGTTTTCCTGATTCCATCTGTAATTAGCACTTGGCACATTGTTCTCATCAAAATCTGTCTGATCTGAATAGTAAGTGGCTGCAACTGCCGGCGATATGTACAGTGCCGATGAGAGAAAGAGAAAAACCAGTGCCAGGGCAAGGCTGGCAAAGAAATGGACTATCAAAGTACTACTTTCTCGCCCTTGTCCAGGGTGGCGATATTGAACGCCTGCTCTACATTTGAAACGAATATTATGCCATCCCCGTGTTCTCCTGTTCTGGCCGATTCGATAATAGCATCAGTGACCTTGTCGAGCTGTTCGTCGGAGAGGACTATCTCGAATTTTACCTTGGGGAGCAGGTCGTATGCCACAGGCTGTCCTCTCCATTGCAAATGGAGCTCTCGCTGTTTGCTCCATCCTGAAACTGTAAGGATAGTCATGCCTCCTATCCCAATCTGCCTGAGCTTCTCCTTCACTATTGGCATTCTTTCTGACCTAACTATCGCTTCCAGTCTCTTCATGTAGCGATTATTCGGCCGAGCGATGCTTATATCATTATTGCCGTTGGCAGCTAATACCGACAGCGTCCAGTTCTTGCGAAGTGACTCCAAAACAGAACTATCTAAATTCGCCAAGGATTATAACGGAGTTAACTTGATCATCTATATCCATGAATTTATCTACGGTGGCAGGTATTGCACTCTTTGTTACTGGTGCCGTGCTACTGGCCGTCTCGATACCTATACTCATGACCCATCCAGAATTCTTGGCATACTCATACCTTGAGGCCAACAATGCTGAGGTGAACCTGATGGTTCAGCTCATGGCGTTAGGGTCTATGCTTGTACCCTTTGGCCTTGTCTTTATCTCAAAAGGCAGAAAGGCAAGTCGCGAAGTTTTGAAAGATAGTGGACAAGAATAGTTTACCGAATCACCATTTTCCTTTCAATTTAATGGCGCGCTACGGAGGTCATAAGTAATGGAGGTGTCGCTCAAATTAAATACCTTCATAAGAAATGCTTTAAACTGCTATAACTGAGCATTAGCGTGACTAACAAGTTCGTTCTCGATACCAGCATAATCATAGATGGTGAAATAACAAAGATGCTTGAAGCCGGCAGTATTGCCGACGGCGGCGCAATCATTATCCCGCTTGCCGTTCTAGACGAGCTACAATCCCAAGCCTCGACTAACAAGGAACACGGATTTGTAGGCCTCGCCGAGATAAAGAAAATACGCGAGCTGTGCACCTCAAAGAATGTTGACCTTCGGTTCGTCGGAGAAAGGCCAAGTATTGATGACATACGCCTTGCAAAAAACGGAAGAATTGATGCGATAATCAAAGACGTTGCCATGCAGGAGTCAGCGACTCTCATAACAGCTGATTATGTGCAAGCACTGGTTGCTGAAGCACAGGGGATAAAGGCTCTCCACATACGAGCTCCGACAAAGACGACCGGTCTGGAATTTGAAAAATTCTTTGACGAAAATACCATGAGTGTTCATCTGAAGGAAGGCACCTTTCCAATGGCAAAGCGCGGCAGGCCAGGAACTTTCGAGCTGCTAAAGCTGGATAGTGAAAAGACGACTTATTCGCAGCTCACAAAGATAATCCAAGAAGTGTCGGAGGCGAGCCGGGTCAGCGGCAAGGGTTCCATCGAAATAAGCCGAAGCGGAGCCACTGTCATCCAGTTTGGAACATTTAGAATTGCAATAACTAGGCCTCCGTTTTCCGACGGTCTTGAGGTGACAATTGTCAGGCCGATAGTAAGGCTCGTACTTGCTGACTACCACGCAAGTGACAAGCTAATGGAGCGGCTTTCCGGCAAGGCGGAGGGGCTGCTCATTGCAGGGCCTCCGGGCTCTGGCAAGAGTACGCTCGCCAGCAGCTTGGCTCAGTTTTATTCAGAGCGGAACAAGATTGTCAAGACATTTGAATCGCCAAGGGATCTTCAGGTGCCGGATGAAGTTACCCAGTACGGGCCTCTTGAAGGCAGTTTTGAAAAGGCAGTTGATATCCTGCTGCTTGTAAGACCGGACTATACCATTTTTGACGAGGTAAGAAGGGCGCACGACTTTCAAGTATTTGCAGACATGAGGTTGGCCGGGGTTGGAATGGTCGGAGTCGTCCACGCAAGCAGTCCTCTTGATGCAATTCAAAGGTTCATGGGAAGAGTTGAGCTGGGCATGATACCGCACATACTTGACACGATAATTTTTGTGAAGGATGGAGGGATCAGAAAGGTTTACGAGTTGAGTCTGACTGTAAAAGTGCCGACGGGCATGACTGAGGCAGACCTGGCCAGACCCCTGGTTGAAGTCCGTGATTTTGAATCGGGTCAGATTGAATATGAAATTTACACATTTGGTGAGGAGAACGTTGTAGTCCCAATTTCAAAAATCGCCAAACAGAGCCAGGACGAAAGCGGGATCAAGAAACTTGCGCAGTCGAGGATTCTTGACGTAGTCCGCAGGTTTGACCCCGGTGCCGAGGTAAACATCATTTCAGAAAACCGAGTCCAAGTGCGTGTGAACAAAGAGGCAGCTCCCAGACTAATTGGCAGGGGCGGGGCAACAGTTTCGGAACTTGAAGAGGCCCTTGGCGTAAAAATTGATGTCGAAACCAAGATCCCCACGCTTGGAAAAGAAATCGAATTTGAAATCAACGAGGCAGGTTCCTCTGTAAACATCATGGTCGACGAGAAGGTAATCGGTCGGGCAGTTGACGTTTATGTCAGCGAGGAATATGTCATTA
>JAKEIF010000132.1 GCA_022545875.1 Nitrososphaera sp. | reverse complement strand
TGCAGGATGTCAGGACAGAAGTGGCACTGAACTACCACGTAAGCCCTGACAATGCACAGATACTGTACCAGCAGCTGGGATTTGAACATGGAGTACGAGTTGTCAGCCCTACGATTCAGGAATCAGTAAAGCAGGTCACTGCAAGGTTCAACGCTGAGGAATTGATTACAAAAAGAGAAACGGTAAAGACAGAAATTGAGCAGCAAATAAAGCAGAGGCTAGCAGCTTACAATGTTTTGGTAGAAACTATCTCTATCACAGAGTTCAAGTTCTCGGAGCAGTTTACTCGCGCTGTAGAAGCAAAGGTTGAAGCAGAGCAGAGGGCACTCCAGGCACAGAACGAGCTACGGAGGATAGAGATAGAGGCCCAGCAGGCCGAGGCAAAAGCAGTGGGTGACCAGAAGGCAAACGTCGCAAGAGCTGAGGGCCTAAGGCAGGCCAACATTCTGGAAGCAGAGGGCGAGGCTGAAGCAATTAGGATAATTGACGAGCAGCTGCGGAATAATCCAAATTATCTTGAGTGGCTCAAGACACAACAGTGGGATGGAATTTTGCCACTTGTGACGGGAGGCAATGGAGCAACACCTTTCATTGAAATTCCAACAGGTAACACAGTTGAGGGGGCAAGTACTGTTGATTCTACGGGAAATGCGACGACAAGCAGTAGCGGGAATCTAACGCAGAATCCATAACAGCCCACTTCGCCAATTCATTTTTCTACAAATCACATGGCAAGTATAGGAGCTGTTACTTGGCACCCCTTCGATTCTCTTTGTCATATTTTCCGGCAAAACTCATGCCAGCATTATGCCAAACCGATCCCCACGATATACAAAACTTTGGTGCTAGAACCATTCGAGCCAGCTAGCGGCGCTTGACAACGCTCACCGCCCCGCCATTTGCAGTCACTGTTACCGATTCAAATTCATAATCATCACCTTCAGGCGATACCAGTGTCGAGGCAAACGGCCCCATATCTCCGATTATTTGCACAGGGTTATTGTTCCCAAACTGGATAGTGACGTTATTTAGCGTGACAAAGTTGTTGTTGCTTACCTGGGCAGTGATCACCTGCACCGTTCCCATAGAGTCGCCCCTTTCGTGTAGGGCCACGTGAAGCCCGGCTCTGGATACAAAGAAGGTTATCATGACAATCGCCAAAATAGCGAAACCGACGTATATTATCCGGCGGATCCCACGAATAGAGATTCGTCTTCTTCCTCCACCATAGCCTGTGCGGTACCTGTCGTGACCCTTCTCCTCGTCGTCCCACCTTCCCAATCTTTGTCGCTATCTCTTCCACACGAGAACACAAAAAGTTTTGCTCACGCAGGCAGACCGAAGGCAACTGACTTTGCCTTCAGCACATCACTGCTATTCCTGCTTTTGACCGCAGGATGAGCAGAACCGGGCTTCTTTTGATATCGAGTTGCCGCAGGCCTTGCAGTATTTTACTTCTGTTGTCACATGGACTTGCTCGAGGCTTCGCAAGACCTTGTCCTCCCCGGCAATTTCATTGATCCCAGCGAGCACTCCTCTTATGGTGTCGTCATGCACGTTGAATATTGGTTTGACGCTTCTGCCGGATTCATCCTTGCAACTTAGCTGAATCATCAAGTCATCCTCGTGAAGGCCCTTCCTCCTAGACACTATTGTCGCCTCGCGGATCTCTTGGGCAGGTATCACAATCTGCCGCCCATCAGGACCCTTGAAGACCAGCCTGTTCTTGCCTCCCTTTTCTCGAATAATAGTTAGGTTGCCTCCTTCAACCTGCCCCTTCCACCCAGCATATCCTTCGACATAGTCGCATGGATAGGCTCTGCTGTCCACACCGCCCGGAGCCTCTGCAGCTGTTGTCTGGGTTGCAGATGCGCTGCCACCGAGGAATTTTATTTGGTCGGCAATGTAGCGCCACAGGTTGTCCTCAAATCTTTTGGCAACGTAGAGCTTTGCCAGCGTGGCAGAAATTCCAATTATAGGGACTATGAACAGAGGCGCAGAGGTAATGATGTTCTTCCCCCACTCGCCTGTTCCCACGGTCACTTCAATGTTATCCGGCGAACCCCTTATGGTAATGTCGGTGCTTCTCCGGGCCCCCGCGGCAGTCCGCAGAGCTCCGGCTTTTCGCGCTTGGATAAAGAACCATGATGCAGGCTCTGACGAATCTTTTGAGAATGCCATCTCAAATTTATTCTCCTGCAGGTACGTTTCAATTCTTGTCGCAAGTCTTTCCAAATCAACATCAGTGCCGGAAAATGTTTGTGTTTTTGCCATATCCGGATTTTTTTTCGGTACCAGAGTATTTATCATTTATGAATATGTTGCTTGCCACTTTTTGCATTGATAACTGACGTTTAGAATGGAACCGATTTCTCGGCGCACCTCGCAGTACGTAAAACGGTCGCATGTGCTACGTAGCATATTGCGACATGGATCTGTAGTCCTCGGACCTCGGGAGCAATATAGGCCGAGGTCTCGCTTTGACCATGGCGTTAGCTTTGCTCCACGTTGTTCAACGGATCAACGTCTGCAGAATTGCCAAGCCGGGACTTTAGAAAAGGTTCTCTTGACTGTTTGAAATAGGATGTAGAGTATATGTAAACTGAAAAGCATGAATTCACGAAGGATTAATCCATCAGAGAATAATAAAGCTGCGGAAAAATTGGTGGGGGCACTGGAGAGTCCAAATGAGAGGTTAGTGCAGCAATACGGCAAGACACTTCTGCTGCCAATACCTGAC
Source organism: Nitrososphaera sp. (assembly GCA_022545875.1). Classification (GTDB taxonomy): domain Archaea; phylum Thermoproteota; class Nitrososphaeria; order Nitrososphaerales; family Nitrososphaeraceae; genus Nitrososphaera. The sequence goes on along the minus strand of JAKEIF010000132.1, from coordinate 1,104 downwards.
GGCGTGGCGGAGATGATGCGCATCAATGACGGAGACAGTTTTAGATTCGTCATAAAGGACAATCAGCACCTACTCCTGATAAAGGCCTAATGCTTCTAGCGGTGTCTCTACCAAGTCGATTGTACAATATGCACCAGCACTGCGCTATTCAGCGGTTTAAGCCAAGACGTTTGGCCAAGTTGCTTTCTGTCTTAAACTATGCGTGACACAGTTCACAATCAAAAAGTGCAATATCGTTCGGGTACCTACTTTATTGGCGGATACGCCATACCGCATCTGGCCATAATACTCAGTCGCTCATAGCTCTGAAGCATGCGCATCCCGCTCTCTGTCGTCCTGTACCTGCGTTTTCCTGGCACGTATTCAACATGCCCGTCTTCAAATAACCGCCTAAGATAATCATTGACTTGTACCGTAGAGAGGAATGCTCCAAACATTATCCTTGTCTTTGGAAGGCCGTTATTGGCCGCAGCCAACTGGAGTATCCGTGCCGTGATTTCAATGCGCGTTCGCTTGGCCAATCTGCCTACCGGGCAATTGATTTTGTATTTAACAATGACTTGGCTCTGTTCTGTAGCCCGGAAGACATAACAAAAAAAGAAATGAAGCAAAGCTGATTTTACTTTCCGTTGGCGTGGAAGACTATTTTGCGTAGTTTTTCGTCAATGCTGCGAAGCATCGTATTGTTTTCCTAAAGCAGCCTTGCTATTTCACTATCAGTCAAACGCTGGTTAACTCTGCTGCTAGCCAACGTTTGGCACCTCTCGATGCCAGATATTCTCATGAAATATTTTATTTATTTTTCGTTACTATCAAGATGTTCACGATGCAGCGCTCTTTTGACCAGTATAGGGAGGATGTACCTTATCTGTTATGACTGCGTATTGATCGTGTGCATGAGCACCTCGTCGCAACAAATGAACTGCAATACGGATATTGCAGCCAGTGCAGTGAACGCAAGACCATGATTTGCGTCAAGTGTGGCTGCTGTTACACCTGCCACCATTTAGCGATGGCCTAGGAAGCTACGCTAGCTCTGCTTCAAAACGGAAATCCTTTGGCTTCTAGATACACAATAATTTCTTGTTTGCTTAAAAGCAATGC
>JAKEIF010000012.1 GCA_022545875.1 Nitrososphaera sp. | reverse complement strand
TATGCCGCCTACTAGAAAATCTTAAAAACAATCCATTTGCTAGGCTTTAGTATGACCACAGAAGCTGCACAGATACCAAAATGGAACTTCAAGGCAGATTATATAGAGACTTGCAACTGTGACTTTGGCTGTCCTTGTAACTTCAACGGTTTTCCGACCTATGGGTTTTGCAGGGCCCTCGTCCTGCACCACATCCGTGAAGGCCAATATGGGGATACAAATCTAGCAGATATTGACGTGGTAAGTGCCGCGTCGTGGCCTAAGGCTATCCACGAAGGAAACGGCACGTGCCAGCTATTTATCACAAAAAAGGCCAGCGCAGATCAGAGAAAGGCAATACTTTCAATCTTTTCAGGGGAGGCAAAGGGCGAAGGATCCTTTGCGATATTTGCACCGACGTTCAAGTATGTGCTGGAACCCCAGTTTGTAGACATGAACGTGAGGATAGATGGAAAAAAGAGCTCATTCACTATTCCAGGCGTCCTGGAGGCAGGGATTGAGGGTTTTAAAAACCCGGTCACTGGGGAGGAACAAGACACAAAACTGAATCTGCCCCAGGGATTCATATTCAAAGAAGCTGACTGCGCCAAATCCACTACAATGAAAATAATGACGCCAAACCTGAATTTCGACGATTCAGGCAAGAATGCATTCTACGCGGTAGTAAAGTACAAGGGACCTTAGGTTTGCGCAAAGATATCCTGCATTAGCTCCAGCCCCTCATCAATTTCTTCCGCCGTTATGACAAGAGGCGGAATCAACCTCATTGCCTTCTGGCCCGCTGGTAGCAGAAGCAGACCATTCTTGAATGCCCGGGTTAGCAGTTGGTCACGTCGCGACTTTGAATCCAATTCGAGTCCTATCATGAGCCCCTTGCCCCGGACACCAGTAATGCCTGTCTTGTCGTCCTTTGAAAGATCCCCAATCCCTTTCTGGAGTCGCTCGCCCATCGCGAGCGCGTTTTTTAAAAGTCCATCCCTGTTTATCACGTCGATGGTTGCTGTGCCGACGGCCATGTCTATCCTGCTCCCGCCTCCCCATGTGCTGGAAAGTGCCCCTTGCTCGCCAGGGTCGAATTTTGCGTCGTACGCAGACATGCCCACCTGAAGTGCTTTAGCTGCGCTCATTATGTCAGGTATGACATCGTAATGCTCAAAGGCCCACCATTTACCTGTCCTTCCCATTCCTGATTGAACTTCGTCTAGGATTAGAGGAACGCCGAATTTATCCGCACATCGCCTGAGGTTCTGCACGAAACGCTTGCTTGCAAAGTTGTACCCGCCTTCGCCCTGAACCACTTCACTTATGATAAATGCGACTTTGTTGCTTTCGAGTATCTTTTGGAGCGACTCTATTTCAGAGTCATTCTCATCCGTGCAGAATTTTATTCGCAGTGCGGGGAGTTCAGGGTATCCTGCCTTTTGAATAGGCTTGCTCAAAGTAAAACTCAGTGCTCCAAGCGTCCTCCCATGGAAGGCGTTGGTGCATGAAAGACCTGGCAATAACGAAGGGGTTTCGGTCGACATTTTCCGATAGGCGAGCTTTATCGCGTTTTCCACTGCTTCGGCCCCACTGTTGACAAAGAATGTTTTGAAGCCGGCAGGCAATATCGTCCTGACCTTTTCAGAGAGGTCGGCATGCTCCTTGCAGTAATAATCCTGACCCGCTATTTTGTGTGCGCCGTTGTGAGAATACTCGGATAACACTTCAAGAATTGCGGGATGCGAGTAACCGAGAGGGCACGTCCCGATGTTTGAGCTAAAGTCAAGGAATGAATTGCCATCAACGTCTGTGATTACACACCCTTGGCCGCCGGAAATTACAAGAGGATAGGTAAATGTTGAGTTGTAGCAATTCCTGTTCATCACTTCGATAATGCCTCGCGCCCTTGGGCCTGGGGGAATCGAATTGATCTTTACCTTCACAACGGTATCTTGTCGCCACGATTATTAAGGCAATTCGTGGCGGAGGAGGGGACTAGTAAGTAAATCGTTGAGGCTTTTGCATCCCAGCTTGTTACGCGAGACTTTTACCCTGCCTATTGGCAATTGGCCTTCTAGCCGAGGACCTTGCGTTCTGGCGTTCGAGGTTCTTGTGAAACTCCTCCGTAATAATATGCGCACCTCTGCCAAGTATTGATCGGAGAGCTGCCTCTATCTCTTCTATACGCGGGGACTCGTGTTCCGCAAACGAGATGCCATATTCCCTATCGAGGTAGAACAGAAGCGTCCTTTTTGACGGCTCGTCAAGGAGCTCTAGCGACTTGTCAAAAGCCTTCTTTAGCTGTGCGCGACTCTTCTGCTCTGTCAATCAACGTAGTCGCAAAAAAATAACTATTTAATCGGTGGAACTAAAAGTTTTGACTAACCGCATTCAATTTGCAACTCTGCATTGGAATTAACCTGACCTCAACCCAAGGGTCACTGGTATGTTGAGCCGTTCGCTTCCCCGTATCACCGTGAGATTAACTGTATCACCTACTTGGCTTCTCTCAAGCACACTACGAATCTCTTCCGTACCTGTTACACGCGATCCGTCTACCTCGATTATGATATCTCCTCCGATGCGAAGCTCGGTTCCTTCAACCGTGGCCGTCGAGGTCCCGCCCCGCAGCCCAGCCAAGTCAGCAGGGCCATCGTTCTGGACTGCTGTTACCAAAAGCCCTTCCTCAATATCCAAGCCTAAAGCCTGCGCCAGGCTAGGAGTAAGGGGTCTGCCGTCGAATCCGAACCAAGGGGTACCCGTGGGTGTTCGCACTATTTCTAAGGGATTAGCCGCAACATAGCCGAAAGCCACTCCCACAACACCAATAATTAGTGCAAATGAAATTCCTGTAGTTACGGGACTATGCATGACGTTATTCTGTAAATGTAAGGCAATAACCTTTTCGAATTCAAAGCGTTCCGTACTCCAGAAGGGAACTCTTGCATTCATTGCAACCAAACATTGCGACTTTGTTCCCCTGCTTGATTTTGTCAGTGCTTCCGATTATAAGTTTCCCGGCAAGTTCCCGCTCCTTCATCTCGGCGAGTCCTGATTCCTGAACACCATAGATAATCGGAATTAGGAATACGAGCTTGCGGCATCGCTTACAGTATCCACGCGAACTACTGCGTGGATATTTTACGTGATATTCAGAGTGCAGCTTTGCCGCGTCATCTTTGGAAATAAGAAGCTCTTCGGCCAGGCGGTAGGTTATGCGATAGAATATCAGGTCCGCCTCGTCATATTCATTTCCTTTCAGAAATGATGAGTGCAGACGCTTGAGTTTCTCCTCCATCTCATCTTCCATCAGGTTCACCCAAGTGCATTGACGTCCTAGCTTGACGGCGCGAGCCCAGACTCTATGTCGCTGACGAGTTTCTCATAGTGGCCGCGGGTCTTGCCGAGCTCGGCCAACTTTGACTGCTCAGAAATCTCCAGATTCTTGCCCACCTTCTCCGCGTCTGCCTTCAAAATCATGTCTGCCATCATGAAAAGTCTGAAATTTTCCTTCGTCAGATGTGAAGAGACGTGCTCTACATAATTCTGGATATCCATTATCAAACCACCGGCATCGTTTGTCTGCAAATACTTGGCTGCCGATATTTCCATTTTTGCGGCAAGGTCTTTTGCCACGCCATGTTCAAAAATCATCCGGGCTATGGGACCTCCTTCCCTTGGCATCCCATGGCTTTCAAGTGTAGGGAAAAGCGCTTCCTCTTCCTTGCTGTGGTGGCACACGAGCATGAAATTCTTTGTAAACTCTAGAGATTGATTGATTATCGGCGCCGGTACAGACTTGCCGTCCCTTAACATTTCAGCAGTGACCGTCAGAGCTCGCAACATCTTTTCTATCAGATTATGGTCCCGTCTCAACGATTCTGTTGAAGACACGTGAATAATTTTAGTCAGTGATTATTTATTCGTATGACCCGCCGATACGCTTATCCGATTGCTGGTGCGTTGTGTATGAGATGTTATTTCTGGTG
>JAKEIF010000131.1 GCA_022545875.1 Nitrososphaera sp. | reverse complement strand
GCACCTGCGAAGAGCCTAGAAGCTGCGAGCTTCTAGCCTTCCCTCTTATTTTTGACCCGCAACCTTCCGAACTTCTTTTTTGATTCTTGAAATCGTCGGATAGCTATATCCTTTCTCTCTGTAAGTCTTTATCATTGCCTTCCAATTGTTGAGACGCCACTTTGCCTGTTCCTTGCTCAGCAGGTGAGTTTCCCTCTTTACAAAACTCTTTCTTCCTGGCATCAGGTAGCCGCCGTCTTCTGCGCTCTTGCGGTTGTAGGCGAACCGAAGCCCAAATATGATACCGGACGGAGAGAGGTTGTTAAGATATGTGGAGAGTTCTCTTGCATCTTCCTCAGAGACCTTTAGGCGAAAATTTACTTCCCTGTCTGGCATTAAATGATGATTCAAATGCAAGTTATTATACTTATTTCAGAACTCGAGTTATGAAACAATGCATCTAGCTCACGATTTTTTTCTTTTTACCCACCGCTTGCAGTATTTCGACTGCTTGACCAAGCTGTCCTTTGGCGTGAGCGGCAGTTACGGATAGGCGAAGGCGGGCGCTGCCTCTTTTCACTGTAGGATATCTTATCGCCTGAGCGAAAACGCCTGCCCTTAACAGCTCAGTAGAGAATTCCATCGCAGTATTTTCTGACCCGATCATTATCGGCATGATTTGGCTTGATGAATTTCCAATAATGAATCCCTCGTCCTCGAGTCTTTCTTTTAGAAAAGCGATGTTTGCGTGCAACTTTTCCTGTAGGCCACCCCGTTTGGCCAGGTTTATCGCCTCGCTTGCGGCCACGCACAGGTGCGAAGGCAACGCTGATGTAAAGATAAACTGCTTTGAGATGTTTATCAGCAACTCTATAGTGCTGGCCGATGCTGCTACGTAGCCTCCAAAACAACCAAGGCTCTTGCTCAAACTACTTACGTGGACATCAACAGGCGCCTTAAGATACGAGGCAACACCGGAATAATCTTGCCCAAAGACGAAGTCGCCATGAGCATCATCTAATACGGTCAGCGCCTCGTATTCCCCCGCAATTTTGCAAATTTCACCAAGTTTTGACAGGTCGCCGTCCATGCTAAAGATGCCTTCGGTGATTACAATTCTTCTTCCCGGAGCCTTGCGCATTATCTCCTCCAGATGCTCGACATCATTATGCCGGAATACCTTAATTGTGGCCCCGCTCAGTCTGCACGCGTCTATTATGCTCGCGTGGTTAAGTTCATCGCTTAGAATCGTTGAATTCTTGTCAGCGAGTGCAGTTACGACGCCGAGATTAGCCATATAGCCCGTAGGAAAAACTAGGGCCGCTTCAGTTTTCCGATGACTAGCAAGGCTACTTTCAAGCTCGCTTAATTGCGGATTGTTTCCCGCGATGAGGCGGGAGCTGCACTGCGAAACTTCCTTGAGGGCGTTTGCGGCTTTTCGCAGGATTTTTGGGTTGTGGGCGAGTCCAAGGTAATCATTGGAGCATAGATGAATAACGTTTCTGCCATCAACATTTGCCGTGGTGCCTTGTACGACGACTTGCCTCATCTTTCTATACAGGTGATTGTCTTCGAGGTAAGCGAGGCGATCATTGACGAATTTAGATTTATTGCGCTTTAAGGCCAATCTCTCTTATCATCGCGATGTCCTTGTTGGGCTCATTTCCCCCGGTGGTTAGATATCCGCCGGTGATTATGCCATTGGCTCCTGCTTTCAATGCAAAGCGCTCCTCATCACCTAAATGAACCTCTCGTCCTCCTGCGATCTTTAGAATTGTCTTTGGAAGAATAAATCGCCAGACTGCAATTGTCTTTATCGCGTCAAGAGAACTCAATGGCTCGTAACCATGCAGAGGCGTCCCCTCCCGGGCAATCAGGATATTGATGGGCACTTCATCTGGATCAAGGCTCGCGAGTGAAAACGCTAGCTCTAGCCTTTGCCGCGACGTTTCGCCCATCCCTATTATCCCACCCGAGCAGAGCTCAAGGCCAGCCTCTTTTACGATCCTTGCCGTATTAACTCTGTCTGAGAAACTATGAGTGTTGCAGATTTTTGAAAAGTAACTTTCAGAGGCTTCCAAATTATGGTTGTATCGCTTGATTCCCAGTTGCTTGAGTCTCCTTGCCCTTTCAAGTGTCATAAAGCCCAGCGACACATTGACTTCTATTCCTACTCTTGCCTGGACCTCGGAAATTGTTTGGCATATTTGTTCAAAATCCTTCTCCGGCGGATCCCTGTACGCGCAAACCAAGCAAAAACTGGTGGCTCCTGCCTGCTTGGCTTGTCGTGCGTTATCGACAATAGTTTCAGTAGGTAAAAGCGGATACTTGCTAATGCCTGTATCGTAAAAGGACGATTGGGCGCAGAAAGAACAGTCCTCCGGACACCGGCCGGATTTGGCGTTAATCAGGGCTTCGACATCTACCGTATCGCCATTGAAATGGCGTGTTATGATATTTGCAGATTCTGCAAGCGCGACAACATCAGCGGTAGCTAAAAGCCTTTCGGCATCTTCAAAGGTTACTGCGACGCCGCCGATCACTTTTTCCATACAATCCTTGATAAACGGCACGTCCGACATTTGATGAGCGATGTTGTACACTCTTAAATAAAACTTTGGTTTACAGCTGGGCCTAAAATTTGCATATTTCAGAATTCGAGTTTTGAAATACACCAAATAATTTCGTCAAAAGGCGACTAATAAACGCAAGAAAAGCAAGTCGGCAGAACGGCTCGCCGATATTCCATCTAAGCTCGGCTTGCAGAAAATGCGATACAAATTACAAAAAGGCCCGCATTGAACCATCTAAAGTGGCGATCCGGTGATAGATGCCAAGAATGACGAAATCCGCAAAGTGTCAGACAGGACGGTAAGAAAAAACCACCGTCTGGAAAACGACCCCTTTCTATTTGGGCCAAAAACTGCCAGGGTTTTTTTACCTTTGAATTTGCATATCCAAAAGGCCTATTGTTCATTTAATGCGTCTACCCTTTTTGAACACTTTTCTTGACATGCCTTCAATTAAAGGAATAAACGGACGACAAACGATGAAGTATGCGTTTGCATACCTGCGGGTAAGCACCGAAGAGCAAACGGTCCAGAACCAAAGGCTTGCTCTAGAAAAATGGGCACAGCAGCAGAATTATCAGATCCTGGACTTTTTTGAAGACTCTGCAGTAAGCGGCAAGATCCCTGCAACACAGCGAAAAGGATTTTGCGAAATGCTCGAACTGGTCAGGACGGCATCCGTCGACGCAGTTCTAGTCTACGAACTTTCCCGGGTGGGCAGGACGTTTTGGGACACTCTTGATGCGATAAAGGTCATCGAGCAGTATGCTCCATTAGTTTCATGTACGCCCCGGGAATCGTTTCTGCAGTCTACTGAGCCGGGAATAAGAAAGCTGATGATAGGGATACTTACTTGGGTCGCGGAGCGGGAGCGCGAAATGCTAGTTCAGAGGACCAAAGACGGCATGGATCGTGCGCGGTCGGCAGGGAAGGGCATCGGCAGGCCCCAGAAGGTAATCAACAAGAACCAGTTGGTTACATTACTTGCAGAGAACCAGTCAAAGGCCAAGATAGCAAAGAACCTTGGAGTCTCTAAAGCAACTCTTTACAAAGAGCTGCGGTCAATGAGACACTGACTTCTCAATCTCTCTCATTATCTCTTCATGTGTGTCCATGACCTTTGCGAGGTTTCTCTTGTCGATAGCGAGAGGAGGGATAACCATCATGATGTTGCCCAGCGACCTGAGATAGACCCCTCTCTTTAGCGACTCCCTCATTACAAAGTAGTTTATCCTTTCATTGGCCACAGCAAGTAAGGGTTTCCCATCTTTGACTAGTTCAATCCCTCCAAGCATGCCCTTATGGCGAGAATCTCCGACAAGTGGCGACTTTTTCAGTTCTCCCAGCCTCCGCGCGATATAGTTGCTGTTTTCCTTGATCTTGCCTATCAAGTCCCGTTTTTCGTAAAGTTCGATATTTGCCAATGTCGCTGCGCATCCCACAGGGTGGCCGGTAAAGGTGTGGCCGTGATACAACTGCCTGCCTTCCGCGTAGTCGCCCATGAATGTCTCGAATATCGATTCTGTTGCCAGTACTGCGGCAAGTGGGAAGTAACCTCCCGTCAGGGCCTTTCCAAAGCAGGCAATATCCGGCTGAGAACCCTGGGCTGCGTATTCAACTAAATTTCCAAGGCGGCCAAAGCCGGTTGCGATCTCGTCGAGTATCAGCAAGACGTCATATTTGTGGCATAGGCGG
>JAKEIF010000130.1 GCA_022545875.1 Nitrososphaera sp. | reverse complement strand
GGCAGATGTCGCCCTTGACGTGCTCCAGCGCGAGTACAGCGCCGACATGAGCGTTGACCAGGCAGTAGAGCTGAGCAACAAGGCGATAGAAAGGGCGCTCGGAGAAAGGCCAGTGGTAGAGATAGGAGTCGTAGGACCAAACAACGAATTCAAAAAGCTGCGCTAGCCCGCTATTTTTTCTGCGGCGCTATGGCGGCAGTCTTCATCCCGTCTGGCCTGCGCCACTTGTTTGCCCAGCGGGCAAGATCCTTTATTATCACTTCTAGCTCGCGCGCCTGGGGAGTCATGCTGTACTCTACCCGCGGCGGAACTTCGGGATAGATCTTTTTGGTGACAAGCCCTTCGCGCTCTAGCTCTAGCAGCCTGCCTGCAAGGACGGTGCTGCTGATCCCGTCAAGTGCCCTCTTTAGCTCGTTGAACCTAATGACGTTTCTCGTGCTGAGGTTCTTGAGGATGTGCAGCGTCCACCTTCTACCAAGCACTTCCCATACGTCGGCTATGGCGCAAGTCGCGTTAGCCTTTGCTTCTGATAGTTCTTCTGGCATACCTAGTAGTAATAATTAACTTGGTGGTAAATAATATCCTTTTTGGTTCATCTTCAAAGTAGATCGCCTAACGCTTGTTCTTCCGGAAGATACACTTGCTTCTATGTTAAGTAACGCTTCTCCTCGAGGCATTAATAACATTATAATATTTCATTTTTCTGAATTGAATCTTCCCGGATCCCGGTACCAATGCTTTGCGCTTGCTGTCGCTGTCTTACTCGTCCTTGCCGTCGTCTTGTTTCCAAACTCGCATGTCGCCTTTGCCGAGGCGCAAACGGGCATCATTGTGCCGCTCTACCAATACCCAGGCGCGGACTGGGACCGGCTAATCGCGATAAAGCTAAACAACACGTCGGTGCCAATAGTCGCAATAGTCAATCCGGATAGCGGCGTAGGTGCCTCAAAGAATCCAGACTATGTTGGCGCAATACTAGAGCTAAAAGAAGCCGGGATAGTGGTCCTTGGATATGTCTGGACCGAATATGGCGCAAGGAGCAGTTCCGAAGTTAGAGCAGAGATCACAAAGTACAAGAGATGGTATTCCGTTGACGGGATCTTCTTTGATGCCATGTCCAACCTCCGCGGCAAATTAAAGTATTACAATAACCTGGACAACTATGTCAAGGGAAAAGGCCTCACTATGACAGTGGGCAACCCGGGAACCGACACCAGGCGGATCTACGTCGGAAGTGTCGACAACATTGTAATCCGCGAAAACTCTGGCCTGCCGACCCTGTCATTTCTTGGCGGCTGGCACAGCGATTTTGACAAGTCGAATTTTTCGTTTGTTTCCTATGACATAGAGTCGCTTGACGGTTCGTTTGTGGCAAGCGCCAGCCAGCACGTAGGCTACATGTACATTACAGACGACGGCCTGCCAAATCCATATGACTCGCTGCCGCCGTATCTTGAAGAGCTGACGGAGGCAATTGGAAGTGCAAATGGTGCCGGCGGCTAGGCGGCATGCGATTCTTTATGCTGTCTTTTCGTTACAAGGTTATAGAGCCGGATGTGCTCCCTGGCCACATAGCTCCACTTTAGCTTGGGCTTGAAAAGATCCACATCCGCGGAATATTTTTCGTATTTTCTGCCAAGCTCTCCAATGGCCCTGGCAAATGACTCGGGGTTCCTCTTGGCCACAATTCCAAGCCCCATGTCTGCAAACTCGCGAAAGAATTGCAGGTCTGATGCGACAAATGGAAGGCCGTGGGCCAGTGCGTCAAACATTACTCCCGAGCCTGACGTGATCTTGTATGGAAGCAAGACGGCGTCGCAGGCGAGCAATAGCATCGACAGCTTTTCTTCGGCAAGAAATCCCAGCTGCAGGTCAATGCCTGTGTTGCTACCCGCCTTTGCCTCCTTGTTGTAGTGACTCCTTGAAGAATTAGTTGCCAGGACCCACCCTTCAGGCATCGACACCTTGCCCAAGAGGTCCCAGCCCTTTGTCGCAGTGCTAAACCCCAGAGCGAGGGCTATCATCTTGTCCCGGGGCAGGACAAACTCTTTTCTTGCATCTTGTTTTGACGGCAGAACTTCGAGCGCCGGCTCTGCTCCATGGTATATCACGTGGCCTCCGCCGACTAGGCTCGCCATGTAATTTGAAAAAGAAATCCCGGCCGCGCCTAGCCTGAGTTTATCCCGGTTGATGTCATGGAACGCCTTGTAATTTAGAAAACACTTCCACGCCCTGATGGCTGACCTTGCGGGCATTCCAAATCTGCCGGTTCTTCCTTCCCGCTTTACAATCGTTGCCTGGCCCATCCATTCCCGGAAAGTATAAGCCGAATGAAACGTCGTGGCAATTGGAGTCTTGCATTTTTTGTAAAAGTCATCGACAAAGGTCCTGCTCTTTGATGGATCCGCCGCGTCAAGCACAAGGCCGTACAGTCCGGGCTCAAACTGCAGGTGGACTATATCCGGCTCGTAGCTAGCCGCTATTTGCAGTAGAACGTCAGAGTTGCGTTCGTTGGACGGCGAGATCCCGTCAAAGTCGCCGCCTCCTTCCTTGCTGCTAACCACTTTGACCTCTGCGCCAGACGACCTCAGCGCGTTTACAAGGTTTGACGCATACCGGCCTACTCCGCCCTTCATCGGAGGGTATTCCGGCGAAACCATTAGCACCTTCATGTCAGTTCACGCCCGGCTAGGTCGCTACGCTTCCAATGCCTTCGCGGCTGCCGGTTTTCTTTCTCGCAAAATTGCCTACAGGCTGCCCCTCTGAGAGTTTTGCCAGGTCCTTTCTGAAAGAGTTGATTTTCTCTACCTTGTCCTCAGTCAGCATGTCATTTGATTTTAGTATGGCCTCCATGGCGTCAATCTGCATAATTGCAATTGGGATCATCAGGTCTCTTTCTTTGCCGGGGGCGGCCCTGTACAGGTAGGGGTTTTCTTCTGTCGCTACCGCCTGCTCAATTCTGAACTGCCGCTTGCGGTGGATGTAGTGGCCTCCGAGGATGCTAAGGATGGAAAATACAATTGCCGCCACGACAAGGAATACCACGATGTTTGAGAAGAGGAGGTTAAACACCGGCACGTTCTCAAGAAGCAGCGTATACTGAATCGTTATCCAGTTCGATATCGATATAAAGAGTGCAATATACGCGGAATAAAACTGCCGTGATTCCCAGAACCTCCTGCCTACCCATTCGCCAATTCCACCTTGATTTGCGTGCATATGCTTGAGCTATTATGAAGATGCTGTATAACGAGTATTACTTATGGACATAGAAGATTGGACAGTAGAATTCGCCTCCGATGCAAAGACTATCCTGCTATGCTATAGTTTTTCTGCGGCCCGGTTTCTTGCAGCAGGCGCGAAAAGTAGTCGACATGGTTGCCGGCTATTGT
>JAKEIF010000129.1 GCA_022545875.1 Nitrososphaera sp. | reverse complement strand
TCATGGAAAATATCGGCGCAGTAGGTCGCTGCCATCTTGGAGCAGATCATATTGTCGAGGCTAACACGGTTTGAGACTGATCCGTCAGAGCACTGGTCTGAAAGTCAATCCTCGTTTCAGTGAAAGTGTTGTGAGGAACGCTAGTGCTGCAGCCAAACCGGATGCAAGAATTGCTTTTTCCGGCTCGTCGGAAAGGCCTGCAACAATTTTAAGAATGTAACAATTGATCGGCTGCCTGCATAGTTTTATACCATGTTGAGCATAGCGATGGGCATGAGCGAGAAGGCAGCAAAAAGGTACGAGGAAGCACGCAATAAAGGAGATGCCAGAATCGACGAGTCGCAACCACCAGCAGAGCCAATTTATGACCTTACGACCGGCGATGAAAACGAGTTGGTAAAAGCAGGAACGCCTAGAGAGCGCGGCGATAAGCCCTAAAAGCATAGACGCTCGCATTTTAATTCGATAAGCACCTGACATGGATTAAGCTACGAACATGTTGACGTAAAACGCTGCTAAATGATAGGCATATGAGATCCACTATTGGGCCGAGGAGCCTCCAGTGCGGCTTTCCTGACTAAGTTATATCATGACAACCAAATCACCAAAATTGCACTGCCACATTTATTAAGAGGGTGTGTAACAGTTGATGGAGCTGCTAAATCAAGCGGATTGCTGGGGTAGTTGAAAAGTGGATAGCGTAGGAAAACAAAATGTAAATCTTTCAGGCTGGAGGACACTTGTCATCCTAAGTTGTCTTGGCCTTATTGTCATGTTTGATGAGACGATGATATTGCCGGCCATTCCCGATTTCATTCGCGATTTCAACATCACTTACAGCACTTCGTCATGGCTACTATCTGCTTACATCATCGCAGCTGCTGTGATGACTCCTATAGCTGGCAGGTTATCGGACATTTATGGCAAGAAAAAGATATTGTTGATCGTGATGGCTGCCTACACGGTTGGAATTGTAGCTGGGCGGTTCGCGACAAACATTGAATTCATGATCGCTGCAAGAGCAGCACAGGGCATAGGCATGGCGATGTTCCCGATTGCGTTTGGAATTATCAGAGAAGTCTTGCCAGAGAAGAAGCTCGGCATTGGACAGACCATATTCAGCTCAACATTTTCGGGAGGTGCCGTTGTGGGCCTAGTTGGCGGCGCAGCAATAATTCAGAACTATGGATGGCAGGCCACTTTCTTAGCGATACTTCCTGTAGCGATTGCTCTTTGGTTCCTAATCGTAAAGTACGTCCGAGTCCCGACACAATCGTTTGAGCCTGGTACTGGCGGGTCTAACAAGCAGACGATTGACCTGAAAGGGATAATTGCCCTTGCCGCCGCGATAATTTCGTTCCTCGCCGGCATTACTTTTCTCGAGGGCAATACCGCGGGGTATCAGGTAGCAGGGCTCTTTGCCGCATCAGCAGTATCGGTTGCCGCATTTGTCATGATAGAAAAGAGAGTGCAGTCGCCTCTACTTGACTTAAAGTTAATGGCAAGCAAGCTCTTCCTTCCGCCGACTATTATTCTCATGCTAGTCTCCTTATCAATTTTCATGGTATACCTTACCATCCCTATCATGGTAAGAAGTCCTCAACCATTGGGGTTTGGCGGTGATGCCGTAGCAGTTGCAAGCGTCCAGCTACCCTTCATGGCCGTGCTGCTCGGGGGCACCATCATGTCCGGCTTTATAATAAATAAAGTCAGGAATACAAGGCTGACGCTATTTGGCACCGTGATCAGCGCAGTAGGTTTCTTTTTCTTGTTCATGTTCCATTCGACAACAGAAATGGTTTCAGTTGGCCTTGGGATACTCGCAGCCGGGCTTTCACTATCAATGACGGGTGCATTTAACGTAATACTCGTTTCTGTACCGATGCAAATGACGGGGATAGCGCTCGGAATGACCTTGCTCCTCAACCTCGTTGGAATGTCTGTCGGCCCGGCACTCGCCGGAATATTTCAAGAGATGAATCAGGGATCTGTTCCGGGGACTTCAGAGATGTTCCCGACGGAGGTAGCCTACAATATGATCTTTATCACAGCGGCCCTAGTGTCACTAGCCTCTGTCGCAATGGCACTCTCTGTGGTAAGGAGAAAGGTCGCGCCCTCCATGACGGCAGGAGAGCAACAAGGATCCGGAACTGCTGGGCATTGACGAGCACCCATCATGTTTGAATCCCGATTTTTCTTAGGCGGCTGACATTCACATCGAAGATTTGTCCATTTTGCGACAGTAATTTTGTGGGCTATGGGGTTTCGCTGATGCCGCTGAATTATCTATAGTCTGCTTTTAGGTCGTCGCCGTAGTGCTTGAATAGCTTGTGGATCTTTGGGTCGATCACAAACCTGCAATAGGGAGCGTCCTGATGTTGGTCATAGTAGTTTTTATGATAGTCCTCAGCGACATAGAATTTCTTGAAAGGGGTAATCTCTGTCACGATGGGATCTTTGAAAGTGCCACTATTTTCCAGCGCACTCTTTGACTTTTCCGCAATCTCTTTTTGTCTTTCGTCGTGATAAAATATAGCTGATCTGTATTGCGTGCCAACATCGTTACCTTGCCGGTTGAGGGTAGTCGGATCGTGCGCATGCCAAAAGACATCAAGCAGTTTTTCAAATGGAATGATACCTGGGTCAAATTCAATCTGGGCGGCTTCTGCATGTCCTGTTCTTCCCGAGGATACCTGCTCGTAGGTCGGGTCGTCTACTTTTCCTCCCGAATATCCTGGCAAGACGGATTTGACGCCTTTTAGCCTGGCAAAGACTGCTTCAGAACACCAGAAACATCCATTAGCAAGGGTTGCGATTGCCAACTTACTCATCATGTCCTTGTGCGGGAATAAAACGTATAGATACTGAATTGACACATTCTCTGGTATTCTTTTCAGTCATGTGCTCCCCGACAAATTCATGACCCAAGTGGGCGCCGCATTTTGCACACTCTATTTCTGTCCTACTCCCGTCAGGATCCGGCAGACGCTTCATCGCGTTGGGATAACTATCGTCAAAACTAGGCCAGCCACAGCCCGCATCGAACTTGCTTTCTGATGAAAAGAGCGGTTGGTTGCACCTCCTGCATACATACATCCCTTTTTCGTAAAACCTGTCGTATTTGCCACTAAAAGGAGGCTCAGTTCCTTTATGGACTATTACCCTTTCTTCCTCTCGAGTTAGCTTATTGTAATCCAGATGTATCCACTTCAGTCTATAGGGTACCCTTCATTATATTTGGATTTAGCACTTTAATCGATTCAGATCCCGCTTCTT
>JAKEIF010000128.1 GCA_022545875.1 Nitrososphaera sp. | reverse complement strand
TTGATAGCAGTCTGTTGCAGAAGAAACCATTACAGGGCCTATCGTTCTGGATTTCCACTTTAAAAGTTGGCTTTCGAGAACTTCGGCCGAGTTATCCTTTGCGTAAACCTTGTCATAAAACTCTGGTGACCATTCATAAGTTGCATAACAATAGGCGCAGCGATGATGGCAGCCTTGATAAGGGTTTATCGTCAACCCATCGTAACCCTTTACAACGAATGGGTGGATTATTGACTTACTCCTTTTTGACTCCAGAGTGGGCGGCCCGCTATACCAGAGATTTACCACGTTGAAGCCTTTTAGACAAGGTGCTAATAAATCGGACAGCACTCTACGGGGAGGGGGACGCTATACACGCCTTATGACATAAGCGTGATCCGGCGCAAGTTGCCGCATAGTTTTTTATTTGTGCGAGTGAGCTTCTAGCAAGTATATGAAAATAGGCGTGGCTGGGCTCGGGCTCATGGGTTCGGCGATGGCAAACAGGCTCCTAAGGACCGGATTCGACCTAGCTGTTTACAACCGCAGCAAGACAAAGGCAGAAAAATTCGAAGGTAGGGCAAAGATAGTGGACACGCCTGCCGGGCTGGCTAATCACTGCGATCTCATATTTACAGTCGTTACGGATTTTGACGCATTAGGTGAAATATTAACAGGAGATCAAGGCATTAGCAGCCTAGGTAGAAGCGATCTCATAGTTGCAGACGCAAGCACAATCTCGCCTTCTCAGTCCCAGTCTTGTGCCGCGGTCCTGCGCGAAAGAGGGGTGGAAATGCTCGGGATGCCTGTCATGGGAGGACCTCTGGCGGCAGAAACAGGCGAGTTAGTCCCAATTGTATCTGGGTCGAAGGCAGCATTCGAAAAGTCAAGGACAATAATCGAGGCACTTGGAAAAAAGATCTTTTATCTTGGAGATAAAGACGGTGCAGCAAATGCAGTCAAGCTTGCGCTTAACCTAAACATCGCATTGGTAGCCAGCGCAGTATCGGAAGGAATTACGCTAGTAAGGGGCGCAGGCATTGATCCGTCAATTTTTATCCAGATACTAAATTCGACTTATTTCAAAACCGGGTTATCGGAAAAGAAGGGTCCAAAGATGGCCTCCGGAGAGTTCGAGCCTTCGTTTCATTTGAAAAACATGCTCAAGGATCTTGAACTAGCGACTAGCACAGCACTTGCTGAAAAAATAACACTTCCACAGACTGCCCTGGCACAGCAGATATTTAGAGCTGCAAACAATAGTGGCTATTCTGAGATGGACTACACCGCGGTCTGCGCGTTTCTGGCAAAGATAAACGGAATGAAAACATGATGAAGCTAAATGTTGTCAAGGAACTGAGGGCTGACGAGATATCAGTAGTCGCTTCTCTCCCCGACATGGGCAGAGTGGGCGGGCTTGTCTCTTCCTTTCTCTCCAAGTTTCTAAAAGCTGAGCTGGTCGCCGAAATAATATCGATAGAAAAGCCTTGGGTTTCATACTCTAATGGAGTAGTAAAAAGCGCAGTCGATACCTACAACATTTTCTACGAGAAAGCGCACCAGATGCTCATACTTACAGGCGAATCACAGCCGCAGGATCCGGGAGAACTATACGAATTATGCAATGGATTCTTGGACTATGCCCAGTCGATAGGAAAGGTTAGGAGGATTTATGGTGCAGGCGGATACCTCAGGGAGCAGCTCGCAGGCGCTCCGCGAGTATGTGGCGTAGTAAACAAGCCAGAGCTCAAAGAGGTCCTTGTGACGGCAGGGATTGAGCCAGTTGGAAACGAAATTGCTACGATAACATGGTTCAATGGCATCATCCTTGGCCAGGCCGCGCGAAGAGGGATCGATGGAATCGGGCTATTTGGAGAGATATCAGAAAGCTCTGTGCCGCAGCCGCTCGCTGCCAAGAGCATCCTTGCAGCGCTCTCTAGGCTTGAAAATCTAGAGATTGATACCAAGCCATTAGATCAGCAGTACGAGTCAATTCTGGAAGAAATCCAGAAGCAAAAGGAGCCGTCAAGCTTTGGTCCTGGAATAGGCTAGGCTCTCGGCTTTTCGAAGACGCGATCTCTCCTGGACCATAGTATCACACCTAAAACGATGACTGAAAAGGCAACAAAATACAATCCTGGCGTCAGAACGAGTTGCTGGTCTGTCGACAGGGCATCATAACCGGAGTAGCACTGGGGCGGAAGAATATCCAGACAGACGCTTTCAAAAGAATAGAGAGTATTTACGCCCACTGCTAGTAAAAATAGGAATACTCCTGTAGCAATCGCCGCGCCTGCCTTCCTATTGGTTGCGGCAAGTATCATGACTTCAACGGTACTGCACCTGCGAGATATTTATGGATATGGCGGACGAGCTCAAATCAGTGTATTGGAGATCCCACAGGCGCGTTTTCATCCGCTGTAAGAAATATCGGCTTTCCCTCTGGCCCATCGGCTGCGAGTAGCATTCCCCTGGAAATCAATCCGCCAATTTTCTTCGGTTCCAGGTTTGTGCAAACTACTACGATTCTTCCGACGAATTCATTTGGCTCATAGAAAGGCGCTCCTCCAACTGCGAGCTCTCTTTGCTCGGTTCCCAGATCGATTTTTGCCTTGAATACCTTATTCATACCTGGAATGGCCTCTGCTTCTACTACCTTCCCTATCCGGAGCTGAACTTTGGAGAATTCTTCGAACGTCACGATTTGGTCGGGGGCCGCTTCACTCATGATTATTGATCCCGCCTCGAGCCATTAAAATTGGTTACGACAATATCCTTCGAGCGACCTGCGCATAGAATACTGAATCAGGCACTAATGATCTTAACCTCACGCCTGTCTTTTCCTTGCCTGATCCAATGAGGTATCTGTGCTTTGGACTGCGCGAGGTTATTGCGTGGAGAATGGAGTCGCCAACAACGCGTACAGACAATCCCTTTGGCTCCTCTACAAGATATTTTTCATACGCATGTGCGAACCTGGAACTTTGGAGTGACCTCACCTTCCCTGACGTGACATTGTGAATATTGGTCTCAATGACACCAGGGTTTATGCTTATGACATCAATACCGCTTCTCCAGAGTTCCATTCGCATGGCATCCGAAATGGCTTCCAAGGCATGTTTTGTGGCGCAGTAAGCACCAATCAAAGGCAGCGATACAAGACCTGCCATTGAACTAACATTGACAATCCTGCCGGCTTTATGCTTCATCATGTAGGGAAGAACCAGTTTTGTCAGTCCTACAAGACCAAAGAAATTTGTTTCGAACTGTACGCGCAGGTTATCCATGGTGAGGTCTTCAATGGCACCAGGCTCAACATAGCCTGCGCTGTTCACAAGCCCAAATATTTGACCTCTCGACGCTATTTCAGAAACGACTTTCTCAAATGTGTCGTGTTGAGTAATGTCAAATGCGATAGGGAAAAATTGACCGGGGGTTAACTGCGCCTGCAGCTCTGCCAATTTGTCATAGCTTCTTGCCAGACCAAATATCTTATAACCAGCACCTGCCAACACGATAGCTGCGATTTTTCCTATCCCGCTTGATGCCCCGGTCACAATAATAGATTTCAATTCGGCGTACATGTAGAGAGATGGTTTGAAAAACGTTGGGGATCGGTTGGATTATAAAAGCACTTGAGACAACGCTCGATCATTGGGCGTCTTAGTTTTTTCACACGAACAGGATGTAGATGGGATATTCTCTGCTGCCATCCTCAAAATCGCGTTTCCGCAATCTGAGGTTTTTCTGACAAACTATGGTCTTGAAAAAATGACGGCAGCTGCCAAGACTATAGAGTCAAAGGTGCTTGAAGGCGCCAGCACCATAATTATTGCAGACATAGGAGTGAACGAGGAAAGCTATATGCCGATTCTTCGAGCTCTTCAATATGCAAAGGAAAAAGGATGCAAAAATATCTGGCTGGATCATCACCTGTGGCCGGATGGGCCAAGGAAAGCGATTGAGCCGATATGCGACCTGGTATTATTCTCAGAAAAAAACGGTGTAAAAAAATGCGCATCGGAGCTTTGTACTGAGAAATTCCTTCCTGACAACAAGCTGGCGGCGCAGCTTGCCGCGATTGCGCATCGTACCGATTTTCCAGATTCCGTCAAGTTTCCCATACCGCCGCTGACTGCCCTTATCTCATATTACTTAGGATTCCCCAACCTCAGGGACAGGCTTCACAACGTCATCCTAGAAAGCGTCGTCAAAGGTATCCTGTGGGACAGCCGGATGCAGGCCGACGTCATGGACGCTTCAAAGTTGATAGAGGAATCCATAGCAAAGTCCGTTGCGGCGATGACTAGCAGAGAATTCCTTTCCGAACGCTACCCCGGAGGCATCCGTCTTGCGATCGCAAAGTCCGAGTCATTTGTTAATCGCTCTATTCTGCTTGGAAGGATCATGGACGAATCACCAGTTCATGTCGCCATAGGATTCACCGACGATGGAAAGGTTAGCATTAGAAGGAAGGATGACGCACCCTCTGAAATAGACTGCAGCAAGATTGCCCTTGAGTTTAAAGAGGGAGGAGGTCACGCTGGCGCCGCAGGAGGGTTTCTACATGCAATACCGGAGAAGAACGGAGACCTGGCTGCCATTGCGGAAATAGTCAAGGCACTGGAATCCTATTTGTCAAAACTCAATTGATTCTGTCAAATGGCTTCATTGCTGCAGACAGATTGTCAAGAATGTCTGTTGCCATCAGGTGCAATCCCATCTTTTTGTACGCCAAGTTCCCTGCAACGCCATTAATGTAGGCACCAAGTAGAGCCGCATGGAAGGGCGCGGTTCTTGTCATTAGCCCAGCGGTAAGTCCGGATAGCACATCTCCGGTTCCGCCGACAGTCATGGCACAGTTGTGTATGCGATTTACGCCCGTTTTCTTTCCGTCAGATACAACATCAACAGGTCCCTTGAGAAGCACCGTAATCTCGTGCCTTTTTGCAACTGCGGAAACATTTGCGAGCCTCTCTTTTTCAGTTTTGCCGGGGTTGCTCTGAAATAGGCGCAGGTATTCTCCCGCATGCGGGGTAACGATTGATCCTGTACCGGAGATTTCAGGCAATATTTCTGGAATGAGTGCTGATGCATCGAGCAAGAGTTTCGTGCCGGCCTGTTTCAATTTCCTTACAACCGCAATAATCGATTCAGGCCCGGCAATGCTCATTCCCATACCTACAGCGGCGCTGTCCGTATGCTTTGGCAGCATTGCTACCAGCCTGTTGGCAGATCCCACAGTAAGCTTGTCATCTGGAAGTGGGAGTGCAATGATGGTTGGAGAAAAGGCCCTGACCGGATTGACAATCGATCTAGGAACTGCGGTATACACCAGATCGGAGCCTGACCTGAGTGCTGCCGCGGACGCAAGAATCGGGGCTCCGTGATAAAACCTGCTGCCGCCGGCGACGAGGACAGTGCCGTTGTCTCCCTTCTTAGAGTCCGACTTGCGCGGTGGCAAGAGCCGTCTTGCAAGCTTTGAATTCATCGTCAACACAGCCAACGAGGCTCGTTTACCTGAATTGACTGAATAAACTTTGCCTCAGGCTGGAGCGACGAGAATGCCACGTTTCAAGCCCTTGGCGACCTATTGACAACTATTTACAATAACGGAATAGCAGATAAGATCCATCACTTCTAATGGAGTGACTTTTTGATATCCGCTAGTTAGGTTCCACATGGATAGTTACGATAGATCCCGGGTATTTTTCTCGGATTTGCTTCTCTATCTCTGAAACACGGTCATGAATTTGCTCAATTGTCATATCTGCCTTCGAATCTTTCTTCAATACACATCCCATATCGATTTTTAGTATGTTCTGCTCAGTCGCATAGACAGCAATTTTTCCGACGCGTTCGACGTCATTTCTGTCAAGCACCATATTTCTGATGGATTCCTTTACTTCGCTTGATGCGGGCTGCACCCCCAGTTCAGCGATATGAGGCTCAAGATGGACCGTTATGTTGTCGACTGTACTCAGGTGCTTTCGTATAGATTCCTCGACAGCATCGGCGAGAGCATGAGCCTCTGTCAAAGATGCATCTCTGTTTACTTGAATATGGAGCGAAACACCGATAGAATTGACGCCGTTGACCTTTGATACTAGTATGTTATGGACTCCTCTTACGCCGTGAATCATTCCCGCGGCCATTTCAACTATTGATTCAGGAGAGTTGTCCTGACTAATGGGCTCAAAATGGACATTGATGTCTCCGGATGAGCTGCGAAACCCGGCATCCTCGATAGTTCTTGCAATATTTTCCTCCACCATGTCGCTGGTATGATGTGCATTTCCAAAACTCAAATGTGCGCGCAGCGATATTGTGACATCTACGAATACATCCCTTCCTACTCTGCGCACTTTGATGTCCTTGCATTCAAGTACTCCCTCTGTTTCACTCGCCGCGAGGCGCAGGCGCGTGACAAGATTTGGAGATATGACGTCGGTAAGCTCAATTGCGTTATGATAGACAAATCTAACGCTAAGGTAAGACAGCACTCCCCCTAGAATGATTGCGGCAATAGAGTCACCTTGACTAAATCCTGCAGTAGCGAGCCATAGGCCCGCAAGTGCTACTGCAGTTGATGCGAGGTCTGCAACCGAGTGATACAAGTCAGCCTTAATAGTTGCTGCACCGGTTTTCCTGCCGGCACTGCGTAGAATTATTATTCGAAAGACATCGACTGCAAGCGTATATACTATCGCGATGAAACCTATGGTGGCGGGCCGTACGAGTGGAGTGGAATCAGAAAATGCAATTCTAGCGACGGCCTCATAAATGAAAAATACGGCTACGACAAACAGCGCTGTTCCGCCAATAAACCCTCCTATTGTTTCGATCTTTCCGTGGCCATAAGTGTGGTCGACGTCTCTGGGCTTCAGTGCAAGAGTCGTTGCAATTATCAGCACTACGGTGACAACTGCGTCTAGCAACGCGTGTGCGCTATCAGTCAGCAGGGCAAGGCTATTCGTAATTGTCCCCGCTACGAATTCAAACACAAAGACTGAAGAGATGGCGATGAGGGAAATCCGTAAGGTTCTTCGCTTGATGGCCCCTACGTCAGCCGTCGTCAGCGAATTAGCTGCCACTCTGGTCTCGGTTCGGGAACTTGTTATTTAGGCATTTTGTGTTTCCACGAGCTAACACTGTTAGTCCATGCTAAGTTGAACGAATCAAAAAAAGAGGAATTAATTGAAGGCGAGTTGTCCCTTCAAATTCTTGTACCGATTTCTGACGGTAACTTCAGTCACCCCTGCTGCGTCTGCAATGTCTGTCTGCGTTCTATTCTCACCCATGTTAAGGCAAGCTATGTAAAGTACAGAGGCTGCAAGACCCATGGGGTCTTTACCTGCAGATATCCCGCTCTTGGTAACATGTTTCATGATTTCTACAGCCGACCTTTTTGTCCGCTCGCTGAGGTTGGCCTTGTTTGCAACCCGAGTTATGCATTTCATGGGATCTATCAACGGGATTTTTAGGTCAAGCTCCATCACCACAAGCCGGTAGATCCTTGCAAGATCCTTTCGCTTCATGTTCCCGATCTGGGCAATATCCTTAAGGGTCCTTGAAGTACCTGTTTCTCTGCATGCGATGTACAACGCAGCGCCTACAGTAGCCGAAATCGTTCTTCCCCTTACGAGCCCTCTTTCCTGAGCCTTCCTGTAGATGTACGCGGTTTTTTCTACAACGGCATCAGAGACTCCAAGTTTGTCCCTTAGCCTGTCCAGCTCGGAAAAGGCCTGTCGCAAGTTCCTATCAGTAGGCGAATGTGCCTGTGTACGAAAGTCCCATGCTCGCAGCCTGCCCATTGTCGAACGCATGGCTACGTCGATCACCCTGCCGCTTGCATCCTTGTTCGTTTTTCCAATTACAGTCGAAAGACCCATGTCATGACGGGCAAGTGAGCTTGGAATTCCAGCTCGGCTCCTGCCGTTGAATTCCTCAGATGAAAATGCTCTCCACTCGGGACGGGTTTCAAGTATCTTATCGGAAATCACGATACCACAGTTCCTGCAGATGACTTCTCCAGACTCTGGATCGGTTACCGTCCTATTGCTTTTGCATATACCACATAATATCGAAGTTTGCATGTCTGTTAAAATTGCGGTAACATCTTATGCGCAATACGAACTTATAAACACACCATTAGTTATAATTTCTAACGTTTCTATAATTATCGCGCTCATTTATTACGTTTTTTTATTTTTTGTTTTTAAAATGCGAAGCATGCACAACTTTAGCCTATTTTCTCCAATGCTGACATGATACAGAACTTACAAATTTGAAATGGTTTTTACAAGATTTGCCATTCTGACGGGCTTTCTAACGACGAAAATCTTCTTGTCAGAAAGGAAAGGATTTCTCTCAAGCTCGTCCTTGATACTTTCAAAAGCAGTCACCATCAGGATCGTGGCCGAAGGATTTATCCTCAATATTTTTTCCGCTGCTTCAAGGCCATTCATATATCCTGGTAGGCGGTAATCCATCAAAGTCACATCAGGTTTGTATGTCTCGTAATCCTTTACCGCGTCATTGGCGGTAGGGGCACTCGCTTCTACTACATACCCCTTTCTTTCCAAATACTCCTTGTAAACCTGGAGAACATCATCCTCATCCTCGATAATCATGATGGAGCGGACATTGGGATTTCTTAGTCCCATAATACATTTTGGAAGAGCATCGTATTTAATGTTCAATTGGGATTGCCAAAGCTGCTTGTTACCTTGGGGCTATCCTAATGAAAGTACAAACCTTGCCCACAATGCGTCTGAGTCTACAGCATAGACCGCGGGTTCGTCTCCCGTAGATACAGAAACAATGTCATGTTCGTCTACTTCAGGAAACTCTAGGTTTAGCAAGCCGTAACCGAATTCTTCGTCAACCCCCTCATCTCCCAGATCTATGGCGGTATTTCTTAGCACTGACCTTACCTCGTCATTAGTCCATTCACCATCGCCATCCACAGCTCCGGAAGCTTCCCACATTGTTTCGTCGGTTTCAAGCACCAAGGCGGCTGCCCCAGTGACAAACGGCGTGGCCATCGAAGTTCCACTGGTAACTCGATACTTTCCATCTATTGCAGCAGACTTGATACCCGAACCAGGAGCCACTAGCTCGACTTCCTCTCCGGTCCGCGAGAACGATGACTTTTCGCTATCTTCAGTTACAGACCCTACGCCTATCACCTCTTCATACGCAGCTGGGTACAGCACATCGCCGCTACCGCCGTTGCCCACGGCAGCAACAAGGATGATGCCATATTCGTCATAGGCAAGTTGTACGGCTTTTTGAAGCGCCTTGGTTCCTCCTGTTCCGGTGATGCTCATTGTCACGATGTCCATGTCATG
>JAKEIF010000127.1 GCA_022545875.1 Nitrososphaera sp. | reverse complement strand
ATGCCCGTCTGGCTTCTTGGGATCGGGCAGAGGACAAACTCGGCCAGTTTTGCAAATGCGACCAGCGATCTAACAACGATAGAGGCAGCAAAGTTAGCTGGACGGGACGCTTTTGAAATGTCACAAATTTCACCTACTCGGATCGATGTCGCCGAGGTTCACGATGCATTTACCATTCTGGAAATCCTCGCAAGAGAAGACCTAGGTTTTGAAGAGAAAGGCGGGGGCCCTGTGAAAAATGAGAGTGTTGTGATTAATCCTCGCGGCGGCATCCTTGGCTGCGGTCACCCAGTGGGTGCAACTGGTGTAGCGCAGGTCGCTGAAGTGGCAGCGCAACTCGCGGGGAGGGCAGGACATAGCCAAGTAAAGGGCTGCAAGCACGGCCTTGTTCACAATCTCGCAGCGGCAGGCTCATCGGCAACGGTAATAATTATGGGGACGTGACTTTGCAAGATTTCTTTGATAGCCTCAAGCTGGGCGAGTTTCGCCTTCCAGTGTGCACATCATGCGACGCTAGAGTTTG
This sequence comes from Nitrososphaera sp., assembly GCA_022545875.1. Taxonomy (GTDB): domain Archaea; phylum Thermoproteota; class Nitrososphaeria; order Nitrososphaerales; family Nitrososphaeraceae; genus Nitrososphaera. The sequence goes on along the minus strand of JAKEIF010000127.1, from coordinate 7,939 downwards.
GCCACCATCAAACTTGTGCCCAAACTGCTTTTCGCCAACATCGTTGAAAAAGATCGAGCCAATCGGAACATTGATCGAGTTTGCAGACTCTCATGTCAAGAATAAGAAGGGCATATTTGGCATAATCAATATCGACGGCATAACGTTGATAGCTGGCCTCCGGACTGACAAGCTCTTAGAAGGCATGAAGATGAGAATGGCGGCCTGCGGCATCCATGACGATGGCACACCTTTCTATGAGTTTGAGCCTTATGAAACTGGACATTAATATAGTTCCGAGTGAATTAGAAATCGATGAGCTATGACCGCTTTATTGACGAGAGACTCCTGACCAGCAGGGACGCGCTCAACAGGGTTCAGATCAAGATCAAACTGCTAGAAATCGACGAGAATGCTCGAGACTTTTCCCAGAGATTCGGCAAGAGGGTTCTCATCAAAAAAGTGTTGCTCACCATAAAGCACACCGAAACGGAGGAAGTCGAAGAAAAGGAGCTTGACGTGGAAGAAATTGAAGCCCGAATGAAAAAAGAACGGTTGTTTAGCTCAACGAACAGATGGATATCGTCAAGCGAAATCAAGAACGGATATGTCATTGCCAATCGTCATCTTGACCTGCTTGCAGACGCGGTTGCCCTTGACATAATCGTAGTCTAGCAAATGTTGCAAAACTCGAGTTTTGAGCGTTACGACACAGGTCTTTTCATCCAGACACGCGCGGTTTCGAACCAGAATGCCGCTGTTCCTGCACAGGCGAAGCCTATTGCGTAAATATTCAAATCACTAAAGTTCAACACGAGATATGCGATCAGCATGGTTGTGAAAAACGCTGCAAAGAATGACAAGCGAGGCACTGTCAGCCCGCCTATATTGACGAAGGCCTGCAGAACGCCTATTTGCACTTTCTGCACTACGAAATACCTACCGTACTCGTCTTGTGAAACCAGTGCAAGCTCTACGAGTTTTTCTATGTGATAATTAGCGACACTAGGGCTTGAAAATCCGAGATCCCTTTGGACCTCTCTGACTCCTACTGCTTCCTTTTTCTTGACCATGTATAGGTATACTTGCAATGTTTTGCCCTTCAGCTGATCCTCAATCGATAATTTTCTGCCTACGTCATCAGAGGGGAGTTCATTGTTCTTGGCCAAGGAAAGTTGTCACGGGTTAGATGAATTCAGTATAAAACTGCACCGCGGTTGGTCTATAAAGCTATCGCGTTGCGACTCTGGAAAAGTGATAGCGCCGCTGATCAGACTCGAACTGATGACCCACTGGTTAACAGCCAGTTGAGCTTCAAAGCACAAATATGCGCTACGAATTTGCTCTACCATGCTGAGCTACAGCGGCGCAATATTAGAGCAAATTCAAGCACAAAATAAATCTTTGGGCTTACGTCTAGGCCTGGATGCCTTCTTCTCGAGAATATATGTAAAGGCCGTCAAGGAATACGCGCTGGTCTTTGTCCTTGATCTTTGTTGAAAGCTCAACGTTTGCAGCGGTCTGAGATACATCCTCTAGACTTGGACCTTGGACAACCAGATCTTCGCCGGCGAGAGTTACCTTTGTCAAATCACCGACAATGCGAGAAATCCTAGGGTTCCTTTCACCGAAGAAATTCTCGACCTGAATTTCCTTACCCTTAACTTTCACTGCAATGGGAAAGTGTGCGAATATGATTTTGAGTTTGTAAGTGTAACCTTTTTCCACACCTTTTATCATGCTCTGCAAAATGCTCCGAGCTGTATTTGTTACGGCAAGATCCTGCTTCCGTTTGCCATAAGGAGTTACAGTAATTTTGTTTCCCTCAACCTTGACCGTAGCAGGAAGGCGAGTAAAGTCTTTCTTTACTGTTCCAAGCTTTCCCTTGACGACCACAATGTTGCCCTCCTTTGATAGCTTTACGCTAGCTGGCGCCTCAATTTCTGCCATGATTTGCTGATCAGTAGACGTAGCCAACTAGAACTCCTCCAAGATTCTGCGCCTGAGCGTCATGATGTGACATTATCCCCTGGCTCGTCGAAACTAACAAAATGCCCATGCTGTAGGCAGGCAAGAACTGTCTTTCCCAGTCAAAGTACTTGTCTTTTCTTACCGAAAATCGTGGCGTGATGATGCCACACTTGTTGATTCTTGCCAACAGCTGGATTCTGAACTTCCCTGCTCTGCTGTCATCAACCTGTTCGAATTCTCCAATGTATCTATGCTTCTGCATCACCCTGAGGACCTCGCTTGCAAACTTTGACGCGGGGAGGACGGTACATTCCCTTTTCCTTCTAGCCTCGTTGTTGTATATCGTGGTAAACAGGTTTGAAATAACGTTAAGTGCTGGCATTTATTCTCCCCCTTATTCGTACTTGGAGAATCCCAAGCTAATGGCCACTTCCCTAAAGCATTGTCTGCACAGCATCAAGTTATACTTCCTTATCAAGCCGTTATATGAACCGCACCTTCTGCACCAGCGCGTCCCTCTGCCGTGAGTCAGTTGTTTTCTTCCTGTGGCTACGTACTCTCTTGGTTTTGGCATTTATTCCACCTTCGCTCCATACTGCTGCCTGAAAAATTCCATTGCCTCTTCTTTGTTTATTCTATGCTCTTTTCCTATCTTGGCACTCTTTCTGCTTTTTCGCGCGATTCTGTAACCGGGTCTGCTTAAAGTAACATTCACGTCCATACCAAAAATCCCAATATCAGGATTGTATTTTGTTCCAGGAATGTCAATGTGCTCGTGTATTCCTACGGATATGTTGCCAAAGCCATCGAATGATGATGCCTTCAAAGTATTTTTCTTCGCCGCCACTATTCGCTTCAGGAATTCGATTGCAGGTGCTCTGCGCATCGTAACGATGGCTCCAATTGGTTCTCCTTTGTGAATTCCAAAATCTCTAACGGTCTTTTTTGCTCCGCGGACTGCGGGCTGTTGTCCCGTGAGCTCGAGTAAAGCCTTTTTGGCCTTTTCGATTGGTTCGCCCGACTTGCCTACGCCGATGTTAATTACTACCTTGTCGACGACGATTCTTTTCATTGAATTTTGCGGAATTTGTTCTTGGCTCATTCACTAATTCACCTTTAAAACAGGCCTATCTGATCCAACGACCATTACCATTTCAACAGGCAATTCTACTGATCTGTCCTCGTAAGAAACAAGTGCCCTTTTCGGTAGCGAGAATACTCCGTCCTGGATGTCATCAATTTTGCCAATGTGACCTGCGTTCTCGCCACTGATGATAAGTACCGATGTGCCTTTCTCAAAAGGAATATGAGTCCTGACCTGAACCTTGGGCAAATCAATCACACATGTGTCTCCAACTTTCAGATTTTGCTCGCTGATCAATGTCTTGCCATCGTGGAACCCATACTGGAGCTTTTTCCCCTTGATGGTGACTTTGCTAGTAACTCGCACAAGTTTCGAGGCGCCCTCTGTTCCATCTATTGGAATCGCTGCCAACAACATCGAATCCTTTGGAACCATGCGGAACGTCTGACCTGAAGAAAGTTCGATTACGTCCATTAGTCCAACCGCAAAATTCCGATTTCTGCGTACGACGCCATCGACCTTCACTTGTCCTGCAGTCAAGACCCTGTCCGATTCGTGCATTGTGCTTGTTACCTTTAGAACGTCGCGCAAAATCATCCCTAGAGGATAGGCCCTATGCTTCGGGTGGGGCCCGGGTTTTACTCGAACGACGAACTGACTCTGCTTTCGCTTGATGTCCCAGAACTTGGGTGCCAGCTGTCTCTTTACTCTTGTATCTCCGCCTTTCTTCGCCATTACTTCTTCTCCTCCTTGCTTTCCTTAGACTTTTTGGATTCTGTCTTTTCCTCAGGCTCAGCCGGGGCTTTTTCTTTGGGCTTGTCCCCCTGAACCTTGTTTGATCTGTACTTGTCCGTCAAGTTAAGATTTGTTATCATGACCTTTGATGCAGGGATTGGAACCTTGACTTGGCCCCCTCTGATTTTTTCTCTCTGTACCCCTTCGATATTCAATGTGCCGCGTTCCGTATCCACATGTTCGACCTTTCCCTCCACGCCCGTGTATTCTCCTCGCATAACCTTAACAGAATCGCCCTTTACCACGCGGAGTGTTCTCTTTTTGTATGCTTCCACAAGCACGTCTGACAACGACGCAGAAACCATCCCATCGCGCCGGTGTTTCGGAACGTGGATTAGTTTTGGATTAATTACTGCCATTCATATCACCTATACTATCATTCCCGCCAAGTTAGCTATTCTTGGCCATTTCTCTGCGGCCTCTGATGCTACTGGACCTTTGATATCGGTACCCTTGATCTCGCCTTCAGGAGTAACAAGCACTGCCGCGTTATCTTCGAAAACGACCCTGACGCCATTGAGTCTTCTAATCGGGTACTTTTGTCTGACAATCACTGCACCGAATACTTGTTTTCTCAGCTCTGCAGGCCCTTTCTTGACGGTTACAGTCACAAAGTCGCCGACTGCAGCTGCGGGTTGTCTTGAATGTCTGCCCTTGTACCTTGTTACTTGTGCCACGCGAAGTATTTTTGCGCCAGTATTATCCGCGCAAACAAGGTTAGCCGTAACAGGGATCGCGCGCGTCACATAGGGGCGGAATTCCTCGACACCTTTGGCTGAAACTGCTCTTGATTTAGTTCCCGCTGCCATCCTTGTTGCTCACCTCAACTACTACAAAAGATACTGTTTTCGACAGTGGCCTGCATTCCGCAATCCTTACTTCTTCTCCTTCACCAACATCAATGCATGATGGAAGATATGCGTGCACAGTAGACCTGCTTCTCTGAAAACGCTTGTATTTTCGCACTTTACCAGGGTACTCTCTTGAAACCACTACCATTTTTTTCGCCTTTGAACTCGAAACAATTCCGGTCAGTAGCTTTCCTCTAACTGAAAGCGTACCGTGGAATGGACACAGTTCATCATCGCAAGTTTTGCGAGGAGAAACAACTGAAACGCCAATATTTCTTACCAAGTATCATCACTCACTAATGCAATCGCGCTATACGATCCTCAGGTTTTCCTATCAAAGATGAACCACTTATAAAGCAAACGCCAGAGTCGAGTTCGAGGCCAATTTTTGTCGCAACATTCTTTGCGATCTGAACAGCCCTTCCTCTATTACTTTCAACTGTGATAGTGTTTCGTGTTTCTGAAACGATTTTTCCCGCCAGGCCGCGCATTGTGCTGTCTGAGGATTCAATGATATTTGCGTAAAGTCCAATTATTTCGTGATACAGAATGTTTTGAGCAGTGATAGTCATTTCTGCCCAGGCTTCCTTTCGTTCTGTATCGTCTTCATTCGTGCAATATCACGTTTGAGCCATCTCAGGTTTGAAGTTTGTTTCTTCAACGTACCCTTCGATTTTTCAAGCTGCAGCTTTGCAAGGTCAGCCTTCAGCTCCGAGAGCTTGTTGGAAAGGTCCTGATCGTTTAATTCGCGTATGTTCTTGAGCTTAACTCTGGCCATCTTGTTTTACCCCTTGTTCCGGAACTGCTACTTGATCTCCCACTGGTGGAGCATTAGGATCAATGACAACCTGTCCGTCCTTCATTTCAAATTCCTGAGGAACTGCGGCCTTTGAGGCAATACGCAGTTGAATTCCCATAAGGCCCATCTTTGTCAAGACATGCGTGATGCCAATTCTGACTATGTGTCCTGCTATGTCGCCGCTCTTGGGTACTACGCCCAAAGTGTGCTTCTCAAAATGAGCTCTCTCCGTCCGGAGTTTTCCTGCAATCGTAACTTCCACGCCAAGTGCGCCTGAATTCATTATGGTGTTAAGCGACCACATGGCTGCTCTTCTGAAAGCTGTACCTCTTTCGATTAGCTGAGCGATTCTGTTGCACATAATGTCCGGATTGAGTTCCGGATTCATCACTTCAAGAACTGAAATTTGCGGGTTTTGAAGGCCGAACTTTTGCTCCAACCTGGCCATAAGATCTTTGATACCCGTTCCCTTGCGACCTATGACAAGACCGGGTCTTGTGACGAAAACGGTTATTCTTGCGCCAACAGGTGTTTTCTGAACTTCGACGCCGCCATACCCTGCGTCCTTTAGGGCGTCCGCGAGAAATTCGTTAAGTTCCATATTGCGGAAGTTGTTCTTTACGACGTTCTTGACTGCGCTCATTACTCAGCGCGTACCTCCCGTGCAACTAGTTCGACATGAACCAAAGTATCATACTTGGGACTGGTCCTTCCAAAAGCGCGCGGCTGGAATCTCTGCAGTTTTGTCCCCTTGTGAACGGCTGCGCTTACAATGCGCAAACTGTCTAGATCCATTCCCTTGTATTCCGCGTTTGATTCCAAGTTGTCCAACAGCTTCAAAAATTCGCCAGCTGCCTTTTCCGGAAAGCGCCCCGCCGAAAAACCATCTCGAATGTTAGACCTGTGTGCGACTTCATTGTTGTAGCGACGATAGGGGACAGCTTCCTTTCTGGCGATTACGTTCTCTAGAAATTCCCTAGCCTTATCGATTGATCTGCCCTTTACTGCAAGAGCAATTTCCCTTGAATGCTTGTGCGAAATGTCCTTTTCTCGTATCGATGCGCGCACGTGTTTCGTCTTATCGTAATTTTGGAAAGAATAACCAAATTGTGGCATATCAATCACTTTAATGGCACATAGAGACTGGACCTAGATGATCCGACACCAGGAGCTCCATGTTGAACGCGCTTGTTAGTAATAGCATATTCGCCTAGGTAGTGACCTATCATTTCTGGCTTTATTACAACTTGGGCAAACTCTTTGCCGTTGTGCACATGGACGGTAAGACCAACCATGTCTGGAAGAATAATCATGTCCCGCACGTGGGTGCGAAGCTGTCCCTTGAGCTTTCCTTCGCGGGCCAGCTTTACTTTTTCCCTTAGCTTTCTCTTTTCATCGTTCATGTAAGTGCTGACGCGCTTGTCCAGTGATCTTCGCTGCCTTGAGTTAAGAAGCGGAAGAAGATTTTCAATTGATAAAGTCTGAAGCTGTTCTGGGGTATAACCTTTGAACTTGAATTCACGTACCAACTATATCACTCACTCCTTCCTTTCTGCACCACTTTTAAATCTAACGAGAAAATAGCCAATCTACACCAGTCCCAATTTGGTAGCAAGTTCTCGAGCACCTTCGGGAGATTTGAAGTGAGCAAATGCCTTCTTGCCTCTTATTGTCCGAGTAGTGTTGACTACGTCCACTTCAGCTTCGTATAAAATCCGGATTGCCTCCATAATCTCTTTTTTGCCTGCCTTTTCTGATACGATAAAAGCTAGTTTGTTTTCCTTTTCAATCTGGTTGAAAGTTTTTTCTGTCACGTAGGGAGCTACAATAAGCGATGCCGCTACTTCGGATGTCATGCCTGTCTTTGTCTTTTCTGCTTCTGCGGATGGAGCAGGCTTTGGCTGACCCGCGGTTTCTTTGCTCACTGGCTGATCAGCTCCATTACCTTGTGCATCGGAGATTGCAAGTCCTTCATTTGATCCACCGCGTTTTGAGTGAATATTGTCAACCTTATCGGCTTTGATCCGGGTGCCAAGTCCAGCACGCTTACATCTTTTACCTGCCTCACGTCAATACCGGCTATGGACCCAGATAGCTGAACCAGTTTGGATTTATTTCCCACGATAACAAGGGCACTTGTCCCGACCCGCGCCTCCCTTCCCCTCCGCCGGGCAGTTCCGGATCGCACTTTACGCGTATCACTAGCCCTCACAAGATCGTCTCCGATCCCAATGTCGACGAGGATTTTTTTCAAATCCTTTGTCTTTGTAATCGATTCAACATCATTTGATAGAATGATTGGAAGCTTAGTCTTGTCTGACAGCTTGTGACCTCTGGCTTCAACGAGATCCTTTCTTGCTGTTGCGGCGATCGCAGAGCAAAGACCCAACTGCCGTTCCTTCTTGTTAATTTTCTTGTAAATGTTCTTCCATGACTCAGGTGGGTGAGCAACCCTTCCGT
>JAKEIF010000126.1 GCA_022545875.1 Nitrososphaera sp. | reverse complement strand
TGACGTCATACTGGGTAATGGACTGGCCAACACGATAGACGGCCTTGGCGGCAATGACATCATTTGTGGCTCAGGCGGAAACGACACAATCACAGGCGGGCCCGGAAATGACTTGCTGTTTGGTGACGCTGACGCGGATGAGATCAATGGCGGTCTAGGCAAGGATTACATCAACGGCGGAATTGGCAACGATGAACTGAACGGTGAAGACGAAGTCGATTCGTTGTTTGGCGATACCGGCATTGATACGGTCGACGGAGGTCCTGGCAACGACAGCGTTCATGGCGGTTCCGGCAACGACATAGTAAAAGGCGGTGCTGACGATGACCGGGTTTATGGCGACGGAGGAAACGACCAGATTTTCGGAGACGCCGGCAACGATGAGATGTTTGGCGCGGACGGAGATGATGTCCTCTTTGGCGGGCTCGGAAACGACAGGATGTATGGCAAAGACGGAAGCGACACACTTCACGGCGAAGACGGCAGTGACAGAATGTTTGCAGATGGGCCAGGCGACGTAGGAAATGACGAGGTATTCGGCGGTCCAGGCGACGACACAGCCGTCCACGTAATTGACGGAGTGACCTTCAACGACGAGGCTGATGGTGGAACAGGTATTGATCACTGCAGTAGCGACCCCGACACTGTAGTGAACTGTGAAAGCTAGACCTCCCCCTCCTCTCTTTTTTTATTTTTTAACTTCAAGTTTTAGACTTTATTTGATAACTCCGAATCGTTCGGAAGAACAGTTATTCCTCAGTTAGTCTTAGGCCTATGAAGTCTCAATTGCGGACTTGGTTGAATAACAGCAGGCTGTAGCCAGACAAGGGGCTTCTTTTTCAGGCTCTGCCTTACTGGCCGTTGCCTACTCCAAGTCTGAGTTTGCCGTCTAGAAACAACATGGCCGAGTCTTGGGCACAATAGCGCGCGGCCACTTTGTCTATCCTTGGCCGTACTCTTCGAGAAGCTTGATAGAACTATCTAGAGAGATTGCCGACTCATAATATCGCTGGTTCTCATCGAGCGACATCGCCTGTTTGGCGCCATCAGAGATCTCTCGAAGGGTTGCCCTTGATTCGCTTATTTCTGCAGGTGTCAAGGCCCTGACGCCAACATCTGGATCTCCGCCGCTTTGCTCCCGAACCTCGAGGTCGGCCAGGAGATCGCCTGAACTAACAAGCACGTCTTGCGCGGCTTCATAAATTCCAAAAAAGGCGCTCTGGCAATAGATGTCACTGTACTCGCCAAGAGACTGCTGGAGAGCGTCGTCGCCAAGCCTTCCTGACGAAGCCTCACAACCATAAGCAACGATACCTATCGCCGGAATATTCATGGCCCCTATTTCTTGAACCAGATCGGGTCTCTGGCAGTATTCACTCACAAGCAAGTCCGACGCTGCTGTCGCCTGGGCGCCGCCAGTGTCGTCATAAACTATGCCGTTGACCCTGCTCTTGACATCGGTGCAGTTGTGTTCCACTGCAGACACCGGCTGCGGCACTTCTTCCGGATTCTGTTCGTTCTCCGCATTTTCGAGATCCGGTCGTTCTTGGGATGAAACGGCAAAAATTGCGGCGATCGCAGCCGCAACAGCAATCGGGATTACTATCATCGCGCTCTTCTTGGCGTGCATGCCTTGTCAAAGAGCTCCGTCGTTGTATATGAACAATATGCACTTCAAGTATGGAATACGTGACCCGGACGAAAAAAGGAAAAGGCCTCAAGATGGGAAAGTCCAGCTGGAAGGGGAATAAAGCCATTACATGGCGCTTTAGCTCGCAATGGAAAAGATCAGGTGTTGAGGCGTCAGCCGACAATGAAATCTACATGAGAGACGGCGTAATCAACAACGACTTTGTTCAGGGTTCTACAGGAGTAGACCAGTGTCCGACGGCTCCAGACCCTGCCCTGAGTTATGAAGACCTTACTGTGACAATGACAATTCAGGAAATGATAGTAACAGCAAACGGTGCACCTTCAGAGCTCCCCGGTTTGGCGGATGCAGATCCATTCGCATCTCCGACAATTACAGGAACAACAGGTACCAACAACATCCAAGGAACAGCGGGAGCAGACGTCATTGACGCAAGACAAGGTGGAAATGACAGGATATTTGGAAGAGGCGGAAACGACATCATTTGCGCAGGTCCTGGATTTGACAGGATATACGGCGATTCTGGTGACGACACTGCAGTCAACTCTATAGACAACTTAGTAGGAAACGACGATGTCGATGGAGGAATTGGGTTTTAGCACTGCAGCAGCGACCCCGACCCTGTAGTCAACTGTGAGAGCTAATCCTCACAGTCCCTTCTCTTTTTTTTATTAAATTCAAGTAATCGTTAATGATAGCTTCTCCCATTTACATAGAAGTTCAAAATAGCCCATAGAATTTCTCCTATCTAGCCAATGTGGGGGCCGACATACAGGGGTTCTTTAATTCAAGGAACTTTGCACCTGATCTTGCAAAGTTACGAATCTCGCCGACATCGGGGATATTTTTGTGCCGTTGCGCCTTCAACCATGGCCTAGACCACTAAATTGCAGACCTCTTTGATAGCGTTGACATATTAGTTATTGCGAAGTTTCATCAGGCAATCAATGCCCCCAATCAAGCTCATGATGTCGAAACAACCGCCGCAGCGGCAATCTGAAATTTGGAATGCGATTACTAATGCCGTCAGAAAGCATCAGGATGCAAAATCTGGAGCCGCGACACTTCAGAATGAAGTAATATACATTACAACCAAAAGGTAGCCATTCCAAGACGACAATCTATTCTGTAGGTTGCTTTTGCCTACTGCTGGTGGCCGATACTATTCTGACATGGTACCTGACACGTCTCTGTCGTTCATGACCGTGCCGCCAGTATAGGTGAGGGAGCCCGACTTGAACCGTACAGCCCGAGTCTTTGAGCCATCAATCTTATCTGCCTGCCAGGCGTCCATTCGAACCCCAGTCTGGCCATCATATTCTATCAGGATGCGATCATTGGGCTGTATGTTATACGGTGGGTCAAACGTAAACGTGTACGGCTTGTAAGTTGCCAAGAGAGTGGATGCGGGAATCGGTTCTGTAATGGATTCGGCGACGACCGAGTCGTCGCTCTTCCTGCGGACAACGGCCGTGATGAAACCGATGGGAGCCGAAACCCTCTTCAGGTTAACGGTCCAAGTCTTTAGCTGCCTTCCTACCAATACTGATCCGCTAAGTGCTTCAACTCCTCCTCTGATGTCCTTTCCGCTTTGAAGAGTGATGGAAAAGTCTCCCGGCGTGCCAACATCGTAGAAAATCGGGTTATAGGGAGCGAAGGTTACATGGATCATGGCCCCCTCTGACGGAATGTCACCCTCCAGGACATGGATCATATAGTAGCCTGGGGGTGCAAGCTTGCTGTTGATGGGGGCAGACACCGTGACGCTGGAATCTGTCCGGCTGATTATTTGGAGCCAAATTAGTCTCTGATCGGTGTTATAATGATGGGTCGTAGTTGGGACTTTGAGCAGGGAGATTTCAGTGACTGCGGCAGGGTTGGGCGTCTGAATTGTAATCGTGCCGCCATACTCTGCGCCTGACGGGGCGTCCGTTATTTCTGGTCTAGTTCCAAAACAATAAGAGGGGCTATAGATCTCTGTCGATGTCTCGTAGGAAATGACGCTGTATGATGTGCCCATGGTCCAAACGCGGCCATCCTGAAGCAGTATGGCGCCGGAGTGATATATTCGCCGGATCGTGTGGGGGTCTAGCTCGCTCCACGTTTTTGTATCCGGGTCAAACATCTCTGGCACAAATACCGCTTCTTCAGGAAGGTTAGCCTGTGCCGTTCCTCCGAAAATGATTATCTTGCCGTTTGGAAGAATCACCGGGTTACAGTACCGGCGCGGATAAGTCATTGAGGTGACAGATTCTTCGACGAAGGCAAAGCTCGCTGCGCTGCTTGGCTTGAATATCTGGGCTGAATTCAGAGCACCTGCATTGGGTGTAGGGGAGCCGCCACAAACAAGAATCGAGCCCAGCTCGTCTGTGGTATTTTGCAATGGAAGCAGAACTGATGTACCATAGCTTCTCTTCGCAATGGTGCCTGCGCCGTGCCACTTTTGTGTCGCCGGGTTCCAGATGCGCCTAGTCGCTCCCTGACCGACTACAGCAACGCGTCCGTTTGGCAGCAAGTGCATTCTAGGATAGAGGCCCAAACCGCCAGGGGCAACGCCCATGTTAGTTCCTCCGTAAACCGGTCCAGGCGCACCAGGAATAGGATTACCATTGGAATCCTCTGCACATCCTGTGGAGTCACAACCCACAGTATATTGCCTGCTGGTATCGGGATCGTATGAGATGCTCCAACTGGCTGTCTCGGGATCATAGATCTCTGTCAAAAGATTGTGGTAGCCAAATTCGTCAAAACCCTCGACTGTCAGGATCTTTCCATCTTCCAATTCTACCAGAGTTGGGTACCACCTGCCATGAGCCATCGAATCGCGTTCAACAAAAGTTTCAGTAGCATAGTCGAACTCGTAAGCCGCATCCAGCCCCCAGTACTTCTTGTTGGGGGCAAGGCTCTTGTATTCCAAGGTGCCGCCTGCGAGCAAAATATTTCCGTTGGCTAGAGGCACTTGACCACAGCAGAAAAGGTCCTTGTTAGGCTGCGAAAGCGCGTGATGCTCTCCGCTGACTGGATCCCAAATCCCTGCTTGGAACGTTCCCGCCTGGAATTCTTTTCGGTGCCAGCCGGAGCCTCCAACATAGAGCACCTTCCCATTAGGGAGCAAGGCAACGTGCACCGCATGACCGATAGTATCGGGACCGTCAGTCCACGGGACAGGTCCCTGAGCAGTCGCCTGTCTGCTCGCATTCCTTGGAACTATTGAACTAAACCCGGCAAACCCTGCGGCTGCAGCGATTCCACCAGCAGCTATAAACTTTAGAAACTCACGTCGAGAAACCTTGGGCATGAGATTAGAATCTTGTAGCTTTATTTCAAGTACATGGAATAGCCAATATGGAACTTGAAATACACAACAAGGACGGCAGTTGTTCTCTATCGATTAAATAATGTAAACATTTGACTAACTTGTAATTGAAGCAATATCCCGTTGTCTTGATCGCAGCGGCCATTGGGATAATTTTGAGTGCGCTCTTCCTAAGTGGAGGACTAGCTGTGAATCCCCAGATTAATGCAGATCCGGCTGTCGACCATTTCAGCAAGTCAGAAATGCCATTAGACATCAAATCCTCATTTACCGATAGGGAGAAGGGTTTCGAGGCTCTTGGTTCAAACTATCTTTACGTAGACGAGAATTTTATTGACGATGAGAACCACTGCGAGTTTTGTATCTTGGCGGAATACAAACCGGGCACCATAGGCAAGGCAACCTACGGATTTAGGAGCAATTCTCCTGTTGACCTAAGCAATGCGACAACACTCACATTTCTCGCACGCGGGGAAAATGGTGGTGAAATAATAACCGTGTACGCAGTTGGTAAGAAGGATACCAAGGCTAGTCCAAATAGCAACTTGCCAGAAGATAGTCATGGTCTGAGAAGTGTTGTCTTTTCATATGAAAAGGAGCTGACTTTGACTAAAGAATGGATTGAGTATGAGGTGAGCTTGGCAGATTTTGATCTCGCTGAAGTGACTCATCCGTTCGCCTTCGCGATGGAAAGTGGAAATGAAGGGGAAACTCAACTCGCGTATTTGGATCTCATATACCTCGACAACAATAAGTCAAAGTACGCGATGCGGCTGAATTAGCTTGCGAAATTCTGGCACATCGAGGGCCGCGTCGCTAGGGGATATGCTATCGCAATGCACCGTTTCGCAAAAGAAGCCAAAGAGAGAAGCCTATCTTCGCGCCGGACTCTCCGGGTTAAGCAACTAACTATGTCAATAGTCTCCAAAGGTAGTCGGCCTTCGATTCCCGACGAACACGCGACTCACTCATCAACCAACCTCAAAAAGGTACAAACATCCTTGCCAATGCAAACGTGTTGTGGGAAATTGAAACTAGCTAGAATTTCAAGAGTTTGCGCCTCAGCGTTAGACAGTTTGAGAGTCAAGGCCGCGCTGGTTGAGACTGGGGATTCTATCTTTTTTGTTGTCCGCATGCAAGAGATGATCTTTCAGCGAACTTATATGTCGGCTAAGGTCATAAATGAATGATTTTTTTGGAGAAAAACAGTTTCCCTATGAAGGAATGGCACGTTGAACATATGCAAAAGACAGTTGTAAAATATGTCAGGGGTTTGTCAGAAAACGCTTCGGGTTGGGAGAAAAGGAATCACAAAAAATATGGCAGCCTTGCAAACATGTGCAGGCAGATTGATTACGACATGAAGCATGGTGCGACGCTGGAACAGGTTCTTTCAATGTTTCATAAAGTCCGAACAGATTCGTCTTTTTCGGATCTCAGAAAAGGTACAGGATCACTGGAAAGACTCAATGAAGTAGAAGATTACTTTACAAAGCCCAAGATTGTTACGGCCAAGTGGTATTAAGAGTAGGCCCATCCGTCTTCTTTTTCTTTTGTCGTCTGGACTTGTCCGGACAAATTTCCTACGCGGTCTGGAATGCACTATAACTCGAAAATATCGTCATTGCGGAGCTTTGACTGTCCTGTTATCTATCGCGTTTGCGAACCATCCCCTTACACGTCCTGTCAGTCTTTTCGCGAAGAACTGCATAATCTCTGTGCCTGCGAATTCGCATGCACCCTACAATATCTAGTAGGCATTTGGACAATGTGATAGTGGCTAGATTCTAAAAAATTCAACGAGCCATCTAGCTTGTATGCGCGGATCGAGTATGGCTGCGCGATTCCTCATCGTTTCTTGCCACCATGCCGTACATGTCGCAGACATTTTACTTGTTTAGGAATGCCTGAATATTTCGGCGATCACCCGTCTCTTCGATATGAGCGTCATCCCCTCTGTAAAGCCTTCACTGTCTTTGCCTCGGCATCTTCAGCTGGTCATACGTGGTCGCGCTCTGTCAGACGACATTGGATTATGCTCTAGGACAGGCTTCGTTATTCTATGCCATTATGGCATACCTAAATCGCAATTGGTGGCACGTCATTCATCTGGTTTGACTTTGTTATCCAACTTTACGCTACTGCCGCTGCTACGGGCAAAATTGACGAAGCAATCATAGTCCTCGATTCTGAAGTATTTCATGATCGTTCTGATACTCTGATCGTCGATTGATTGGACAAAACTACTGATGGATTTCTGTTTTTGCGTATTGAAACCTGATAACATGATACTCCGTCTGTGAAACAATCGCAATCATAATAACAGTTTATGCAACTAGTATCTGTAGTGCAATTCTTTTTTCTTGAAAATCATGGCGTGCCTATGATTGTGCGATTCTCAAATTGTTCTGGGAGCTAGACCCCGCGGATCTCAAAACCGATTGGGATTGTACGGATATACCGGCGCCTCATTCACCTTTTAAGAACAGCATTTGTGGCAGAATTGCATTAGGATTTCCCGCGCGGACGTGTTCGTGCATTGATTCGATATACTTTCTGGCCCTGTTCAAGTCAGCCGCGGTAAAAATGAAAACGATCTCCTCAGGATCGTCAATATTTCGCCACAGGTGCCTCAACTGTAAGCCTTCTCTTGCGTGGTCTGGAGCATCTGCCTTTAGGACTTTCTTGATCTCATCCATCTGCGCACCTTTGATCCTTGCCAGAATGTGATCCATGCCAGCACTGACGGTATTGTAGCAATAAAAATCAAGCAGACAGTAAGGAGCCCAAATTACGATGTAGTTATCAAAGACGCCTCCTGCTAGGAACCGTGGAATGAGCCTAAACCCACACACATCCCGCTCTATCGCGGGAAAATTGATAGGACAACATTCTATTTAATAATATTAAGTCATTTCGCGGAATTTTTTGTAATTACAATGCGCCTTTCTTCTTTTATTTAATGTCATTGAAGATTCTCTACGCTTTAACGACCGACGCACTGCAACGGCGCCCTGCTCCGCCGCTGATGACATTGGTTGGGGCAGGGCTAACGGTCATCTCAATTTGGCGATAATGCTGAGACAGAACGCCTTGAATCCGCCGTCGCTGGAAGGAATGGAATCCAGAATTTCCATAAGCGCCGGCCTTGCCCTCTCTCCATAGTTCGACGCGAGCTGGTTAACTGCCCTCGTCCTTGCTGCCATC
>JAKEIF010000125.1 GCA_022545875.1 Nitrososphaera sp. | reverse complement strand
GTCAGATTCCATGGACAGGCTGAGGGAGACAATTACCTGGCATGTGAGAAGGATTGACAAGGTGCGCTCTACTCTGACAATGATTGTGATTGAAGGTCAGGGAGAGAAAAAGTAGGTACTTACGACAACATGCGCCTGACATAGCCAATCGCTGTCGTGGCTTCTGTTTCGTCGTTGAAAAAATGTGGTGAAGCCCTAACCGCTTTCCTTCCTCCTCCAATATCTCTGGCGGCAAAGATTACGCCGTTTTCCTCCAACTTTTTCACAACCTTCTCGGCGTCCATCGCTTTAGGAGGGAGAAACGACACAATTGACGAGCGCCTTTGCTCCTCCTCGGGGCCATAAAGCTCAATACCCTCTATCCGACCAAGCTCCTCCCTCATCAAATTCGCTATTCGCAAGTTCCGCTCCCAGATATTTGTTAGCCCAATCCTGAGAATGTACCGCAATGCCGATTCAAGGCCAGCTGCACCCGGGTAATTACGAAAGCCAGCCTGAAGGCGCGATGGCATCTCGAGATTTGCAAGCACGTTATTCTCTGATAGAACGGCGGATTCGCCCCCGACCACATGAGGCTCCAGCAATTCTGCCGCCTTTTTGCTGCAATACAGCACTCCTATTCCAAGGGGACCACAGATCCACTTGAAACCCGGAAACGCCATGAACTGGCAGCCAATTTTCTTGACGTCTATTGGCAACGCCCCGGCACTCTGCGCTGCGTCAATACAGAATAGCACATCATTCTCAGATGCTATCTTGCCAACCTCTTCCACCGGCATGATCGACCCGGTATTGTAGAGGACATGGCTCATCGTAATCAACCGGGAGCCACGCAAAGCCTTCTCCAATTCACCGAATTCAAAAAACCCATTCTTATCAACTGCCAATTCCCGCAGAGACAGACCTCTGGATTGGGCCGTTGCGAGCCATGGAAGATAATTTGCATAGTGCTCGTGCTTGCCTCCCCTCACAACTAGCGAGTCGCCCTTGTTCCACGCTATTCCTTTTGCCACTATATTGAGGCCCTGCGTCGTGCTTTCTGTAAGCACCACCTCGTCCTTGTCGCAGTTTATCAGGTGCGCAATTCTAGTCCGCACTTCGCTAAGGAGAGAAACGAGGTGGTCTTCAATCCCCGAAGAGTCTGGACCGTCTTCTGAAACTTTGAGCAGAAAATTGGTGACTGCCTTTATGGTCGAAAGTGGAGTTGGCGCAACGGCACCGTTATTCATGTAGATGGTTTTTCTGGTGATTGCAAAGTCGCGCCGAAGGTCTGCCGCTTCAATTTCGCCGATCATATCCATTATATCCTACAGCTCCTTGACAAGATCCAGTGGATTTTCAAAAGATCCTGAGCTCTCGGGGGTTAAATACGCTCATGTTTACAGATCCGTATGCCAAGTTATGCTTCACTGCACTTCTGACTTCGTCTTTTGAAAAAACCATCTATATCGACCTTGATACTACTTTTACAGCGTATTTGCAGGCAGGCATGATAAAGACATCAGGCAAAGTCGACACGTTGCTGCCTTCGGAGGGCAGACTCGTTCCAATGGTCAAAGACGCGCTGGCATCAATGGGAAATGGCTCTCTTGTTATTTTTGACTCTGTCAATAGCTTTTACAGCCTCTTTCCGACCCGAGAAAAGACGCTTGGAAACCTAAATCATCTTCTCTCAATCCTACTGATGCTTATGGTCAAGCGAGGCTCAGAGTCAGGCGTACCTGTCCTTGCTACGAGCATGCTAAGATATAGGCAGGCCGGGGGCTGGGTTCAGTCCCCGGCAAGTCGAAGGCTGCTCCAAAACAAAAGCGCGGTCAGGATGAAGGTGGACCTTAAAGAAGGGAGCCTCATTTTGACCGTTCTTGCGCATGATTCAATGCCTGAAGGAAAAGAAGTTGTCTTGAACAGCAGCGCAGTTACAGCTTGACTCCGACTAGCATAAAGCCGATAAGCAGCGCAAGACCTAGCGCTCCAAAGCCGGATACCAACAGCGCCTGCTGGGCCCTCTGATTGGACGACTTGCCTGACTGATAGAGCATGAATACTCCGCCCATCCCTATGAATAGCAACAGCGTAAACACGACCGTCTCACCGGTGGTTTGGACTGTGCGAGTCGGCACAATGAAGGCAGCGATCCCGCTTCCTTCAATCAGGGAATTTATCAGTCCCGAGCTAAATGCAAAGAATGATGCAAGGTAAGCTACTGCAACTATTCCGGCAACCTTTGAAGTAGTCGTAAGCATGAGCGAGTTATAACCCTTAAAATTTAGACTATAAATAAACCTTCCATGACTCCACAGGGAAAATGTGCCGCCTGCCACAGAAAGGCCGTCGCAGGCAAAAAGTATTGCGTCCACCATTCGCAGGCCCATGACAGCCTGATGGATCACTACAAGGCATGGGTTAAAGCGTACGGCCGAATCTCGATGGAGGAATTCATGGACAAGGTCCTTGTGATGAAAGAGACAGGAAGCTGGATAAGAGAAGTAATCGCGGCGGAAAAGGACCAAATGAAGCTATAGAATCTCGGTACAGAAAAAGCCGCCAATCACTATTTGAACTACAGGCAGAAGCTATTTACGATGTTTCACTGCCCTGCATGTGACGGCCAAGTCGTAGAACACAAGACCAGCAACCTTATTCGACAGGTCATGGAATGGAAATGCACTGTCTGCAGCAAAAAATACGGAGTCGAGGAACTAAAGAAGGCTATTCTGAGAACCTAACTGTCCAGAAACTTCCGGAAGAATATACCGTGTTGCCTATGTCGAGCATGCCGGCTCTGGTGTCCATGTCGAGGACCGATTTCCCGGCAAGGTATCACCAACAGACGTTTCTCATGTCAGAACTGGAATCATTAGGGCTTTCAAGCATCAAGCTAAACGAATTCAATGACAACGTCGAGCTAAAACGACTTGTCAATGCGATAAAGGAAGATCTTTTGGCTGAATATCGCAGGTCGATAAAGTAGCAATCGTTTCCGAATCTAGGCATTATCTAATGCGACGGCAAGCGTTCCTCGCTCAAGCGACTGGATCATGTCTTCAAGGATAAGCACCATTTCCTCTTTTCTCACAATACCGGTCTCTACGCTTTTCTGCACCATATGACCGACGACTTGCTCGACCATGTCCCTGTTGCCAAAGTAATCTAAACTCTCCATGCGGGTCTATAATGCGCAAAACTATTAGCAGTTGACATGTCATGTTCTGTACATAATCCTGATGTTATGGAACTTGGGTTACATAACAATCTGAATTTGTGGATAATGAAAAAAGTGGGCTTGGCGCCCACAGGTTGAGCTTTTTTTGCGAGGGCACCTACATATCCATGCCGCCCATTCCACCCATACCTCCCATTCCGCCTGGGGGCATTGGTGGGCCACCGCCTGACTTGCTTGAAGCGATGACATCGTCAATTCTCAGAATCATCGAGGCTGCCTCTGTGGCTGACTTGATGACCTGCTCCTTGACTGCGAGCGGCTCGACAACGTCTACTTTTGACATGTCCGTAATCCTGGCGTTTCTTGCGTCGACGCCGGTCCACTTGGCGCCCTTGCTCTGCTTCGAGCGGAGCTCTGTCAGGGTGTCAATCGGATCCATGCCTGCATTCTCTGCTAGTGACAACGGGATCACTTCGAGCGCCTCTGCAAATTTCTCTGCGGCCAACTGTTCTCGGCCTGAAAGCGTGCTTGCCCATTCCCTGAGTTTTGATGCTGCATACGCCTCCGGCGCACCGCCGCCTGCGACTATCAACGGCTTTTCAAGCACGTCCTTTGAAACCATGAGCGCGTCATGCACTGACCTTTCAGCCTCGTCTACTACTCTCTGCGAACCGCCGCGGATAAGGATGGTGACCGACTTGGGGTGCTTGCACCCTTCAATGAATACCCACTTGTCTGTCTCTACCTTGCGCTCTTCGACTAGGTCAGCGGCCCCCAGATCTTTTGCAGTCAGGTCGTCTAGGTTGTTGACGATCCGAGCCGCAGTTGCCCTGCCCATCTTGGTCATGTCTGACTCCTTGACTCTACGTACGGTAAGAATTCCAGCCTTTGCCAAATAGTGCTGCGCAATGTCGTCAATGCCTTTCTGGCAGACAACTACGTTTGCGCCGCTCGCGACAATCTTGTCAACCATAGTCTTGAGCATCCTGTTCTCTTCCTCCAGGAACATCTTCATCTGGTCTGGGGAGCTGATATTGATCTTGGCGTCAAACTCTGTCTTTTCGATTTCAAGTGCAGAGTTGATCAATGCTATCTTGGCCTTCTCTATCCTCTTTGGCATGCCTCCGTGCACGACTTCCTTGTCAAGGACAATGCCCTTGATGAGCTTGGTATCGCGAAGCGAGCCGCCGGCCTTTTTCTCGACCTTGATATCGTCAATGTCCAGCCTATTGCCTGAATCAGTCTTCTCTGAAACTGCGAGCGAAGCAGTGACTACAATTTCTGCCAAGTCGTCTGCCTCCCTCGACACGAGCTTTGTCTGCATAGATGTCTTGGCAATTCTGATCAAGTCCTGCTTTTCATTGCCCACGATTTTCTGTGCTATGCTGTTGAGGACCTCAATGGCCTTGGTGGCGCTCTTGCGGTAGCCATCAACTATGATCGTCGGGTGCACGTCCTTGTTTATCAGCTCTTCCGCCTTTTCGATAAGTGCGCCAGCGAGTACCACCACTGATGTAGTTCCGTCTCCTACCTCATTATCCGTGGCCTTGCTGATTTCAACCATCATCTTTGCTGCGGGGTGCTGCACGTCAATTTCCTTCAAAATTGTGGCTCCATCGTTTGTTATTGTTACGTCGCCAAGAGAATCGACGAGCATCTTGTCCATCCCCCGTGGTCCCAAAGAGCTTCTGACAATCTCTGAGATCAGTTTTGCCGCTGTGATGTTGTTCTTCTGGGCATCTCGACCCTTTGTCTGCGATGCGCCTTCCTTCAGAATTAATACTGGAACTCCTCCAGCCGTACCTTGTTGTATTGACATTCTTCATATTCCTCCTAAAATTGCAAAAATAAAGGGTCTATCCGAGATATTTTAAACTTACTACCGGAGCCCTATTGCTTTGCCAGCCTGATCCTCACAATCCCGTTCAGATACTGTATATATTTGACTACCGGGTTGACGGCGCTGTCTGGAAGCTTTGCGTAAAGCTCGTACCTGCGGGAGCCACTTGCCACGATCCTGAGCTGGCGGGAGTCAGGCTCGTACTTGGCGCTGATGTCCTTTGCGTCCGACACTCCTCTTATTTCCGCAATGACTTCATAGTAATCTGGGCCTTCGATGACTTCGGGAACGGCAGGAGCCACGTCCTCTATCCTGGGCCTTGACTTTCTAAAGGTGGGCTTGTAGACGGTCCCGGTACCGGGCCCACCTCCCTTGTACTTCATCGAGTCCGGCAAGAGCCGCCAGACCAAGCCCGTGGCCGCGCCGGCGACAAAGCCGCCAATGTGCGCGAGATATGCGACACCACCTCCGCCTCCTCCGGCAAGCTCCAGCACCTGGAACAAGACCTGCATGCCGAACCAGAAGGGGATGTAAATCAGAACTGGAATCCTGATAGTCGTGATAAACAACATGACAAGGATCGTAAAGATTTTGGCGCGTGGGTACATCACAAGGTATGCTCCAAGGATTCCAGATATCGCGCCTGACGCACCGACTGCCGGAACTGTTCCTGCTCCAGCGCTAACTGCATACAGGCTGTGGGCAAGCGCCGCGGCTGCGCCCCAGCCGAGATAGATGAGGACGTACTTTATTCTGCCGTACCTGTCCTCGATGTTGTCTCCAAAGACAAACAAAAAGACCATGTTGCCAAGAATGTGCGCCCCTCCTCCGTGCATAAACATCGAGGTGACTACGGTCGCTGCCCCGCGCTGCGGTTCATCGAGCACTAGCACCGGCACAGTGCCGTACTGCAAGAACAACTCTTGGTTCTGGCAGTTTAGTATGCAGGCGGGATCAATGCTGATCTGCCAGACGAAAACAGCGATGTTGATCCCTATCATGCCATAGTTGAGCCATGGCCGCCCATGCATTCGCTCTGTATCGTCATGGATTGGAAACATTCCGCCCGAGTCAGCCTGTAGAAAGTACCATTAAGAAATAAGTCTTTGCGCTCAAAACCCAAACGGGTTGCGGTTTGGCAAATCGCTGCCGCCTCTTTCTCTGTGGGCCTTTCTTTCGTGGCGCTGCATTCTCTCCTTCTCGTCGAAGGTCATGTCGCAGTAGTGGCACTTGAAAAGCTTCTTGCTGCCTTGGTCAGAGTCCGAGCCCTTTTTCCCGAATAAGCCCAATGCCCAAATCTTGTCACTGGCCGCTTGATTAAAGTTGCGCCTGCGAGAAGGTGTAGGGTAATGTCATAATCTCATACCAAACTAATTTTATATTCAAATCGTAAGGTGGATTGTTGAAGTAGAAATCATTGCACGCATCTCTCGCTCTCGCCAGTCGCAACTGGTCATGGTTCCTCGTTCCAATGAACGCCAGCTCCACAGGCATTTCGACCATTATCCCGATCTACATGCTGGCGCTCGGGGGCCAAGTGAGGGAAGTCGCGATTGCGGCGTTCCTGTCAAACCTTGCCATGACCCTTGGCGCGATATTCTGGGGACGGTTGATAGACACGATGCACTGGCGCAGCACCATAGTTGCGATCTGCTCCGCAGCAGTCGCCATTACGGCGGCATCGATGTACTTTGTTTCAAGTATCCCGGTTCTAATGCTGCTCTCCGCGGTCGTGGGCTTTTTCAGCGTGGGCCCTGCCCCCGTTACGAATCTCCTTGTGATGGAGAAATCAAGAAAGGAAGAATGGCTAAAGACTTACAGTTGGACTTCGCTTATCAGCGCAGTCGGACTCGTCATCGCCATGGTCGCCGGCTACTTTTGGCTGCTGCAGTACGACGCAAAGACCTACGCGATAGCCTGCTCTGCAATCGCGATTTCGTCGCTTGCCCTCACCATAATGTTTGTCAAGGATCCACAGACGACACTGGACAGGCGGGCCTTGCTGCGCACGCCTGCAATATTCTACAGGCTGAGGCAGGTACCAATGATCTTTTTCAGGCCACTGCCAGAGCTTTCCACCGCAAAGATCCGCACCCAACTGTCAAGGAAAGAGCTGCTCTTTTTCGCAGGGATCGGCCTGTATTTTCTCTCTGGCAATCTGATGTTCACGCCCTACACTCCGTTTCTGAAGGACAGCGGGGTAAGCGACGCAGAAGTGTTCCTTGCCTATACCATACTGCACATGTGCAAAGTCGTATTTCTGCCCTTTAACCACCGGATAATAGCGCTGAAGGGAGAAGAGGGCATGAGCAAGATAGCCTACATCCCGAGGATCATGGGAATAGCACTAGCAGTCATGGCAGCCGTTCTTGTTCTTGCCAACCCCGGGTCTATACTAATGATCACCTTGCTTGCATTTGTCGGAACCGAAGTGGGCTTTAGCATGTGGAGCGCCACGACTACGTCATCGCTACTCAAAATAATACCGGCGGGGCAGGAGGGAAGGATACTTGGCATCAACAGTGCAGTCATTGGCGCAGGCCTGCTTATCGGCTCTCTGGCCGCCGGCGAAGTATCAGCTGCTTTCGGATATGGCGCGACATTCGCACTTGCAATAGCTGTGGCTATAGCCTCTTTTGTGCTTGTAAGCAAGTTCTTCAAGAAGGTAAGGGTGGCGCCACAAGTGCGCGCCTGACTATTCCATTACAATCATTGTAAGGGTAGACTTTACGCCGTTGAGCTTTCGTAGCTTCCAGGTGATCGTTTCTTTCACCTTATCCATGGTGTCTGCTTCAACCTGCGCAACAATGTCGTACACCCCATAGACTTGATAGACCTCCTTTACGCTATCTAGTTTTTTCAGGTCATTAACGAGAGAATCCTCACTTCCGAGTTCTGCATTCATTAAAACAAAAGCCTTTGGCATATAGGGTGAATATGAGGTGTGATGTATAAAAACATGATGAGTTCCTTTCGCTGCCTGCTCTCAGATTTCGCGCATTAGCTTGCTTTCGTCAAATGGCTCTGCCTTTTCCCACTGGTAAGAAAATAGATCTGAACACCACTCTAGAAATTCAGGATCTTGACCGTGGAACATGACGTTGAGATCCGGCTCGCCTTTCATGTCTGGGAAAATCACGCAGCCTTGATTTTCGTTAAATATGGTCATCACGCGGACTTCGGGAAGCAGCCGGCGCTCGACCATTCCTTTTGAAATGAAATTGCGCCAGCCGACTTTTTGGAGGAGCTGAGTCCTTCCCTTTGGGATCACCGCGTTGCTCGCAAAAATGTACGAAAATTTTACTCCCTTGTCGATCCTGCCACTGACAGTTTCTATTACGTCAAGGGGCACCTGGGCCATTATCTCCTTGATGAATTTGTCCGATTCCAAGTAAAGGTTCTTCCAGCGCTGAAGTATTGCCATCACACCTCTTACTGCTTCGCACCGCTGAAAAGCCCCCATTCTCTGGATGAACTTGGGCGGCAGGTCTCCAAGGCTGTGATCCATAAAGAAATCCTTGTTGCGGTACAAAAATTCATAGCTTGGAATCATTGTCACTATGGTCCTGCCGTATGCGGTAAGCACTAGCTCGGCCTCCTTGTCCTTGGCTACAAGTCCGGAACCGACAAGCCGGGTCATGTTCCTATGAGCTTCCTGCATCGTGGCATCTAGCTCCGACGCCAGCTGCGAGAGCCTGTACGGCTTTTGCTCGAGTTTTGAGAGCATGGCAAGGCGGAGGTCGCCAGCGAGTTCAAAGAACAAAGACCCAACACCTTGATTGGGCTCTTGATCGGGCATACTCGCTAGACTTACGCAGGCACATGTTTAAAAACGTGTCAAAAAGGTCGACGACATTAGCAAGAATTATAATTTGGCTCTATGCTCTTGCTTCCGTCATATGGGTGATAAGAAGACAATCTCCGCCCTGGTAAGTGGGGGAGAAGCAAACGCAGGGCCTCCGCTTGGTCCGGCACTAGGCCCGATGGGCGTTAACGTGTTGCAGGTTGTAAATACCATTAATGAGAAGACTAAGGATTTTCCGGGAATGAAGGTTCCTGTCAAAGTCGAAGTCGATTCTGAAACGAAAAAATTCACAATTGAAGTAGGCATCCCGCCGACTGCTGCCCTGGTTGCAAAGGAATCAGGAGTCCTAAAGGGTTCAGGCACCGCAGGAACAAATTATGCAGGTGACCTGTCGATGGCAAGCGCGGTAAAGATTGCCAAGATGAAGATCGACGGATCTTATGCATTTGACATTAGGGGAGCGGTAAAGGAAGTAATCGGCTCATGCGTAAGCATGGGAGTAAAGGTAGAGGGCAAGCCAGCAAAGGAAGTCTTTGCTGATATTGCCGCCGGAAGGTATGATGACGTTCTGAAGTAACCCTTCCCTTTTCTAGGAACGAAATCGTAATAACCTAGAATAGTCTTTCATAAGAATTGCGTATTACATGCCTCGTACTTTTTTCTCGGTTGCGCTTCTTGTAGTGCTGGTCGCATCAGCTACGACTCCCGCGTTTTCGCTTTCACCATCAATGGAATCCGGCCCACTGACCTCTTTGAAAAATAAAGTCCAGATCCCTCCCGAAGGCGACATGGTCAGCGTCAATGGCTTCTCCGTAGACAGGAATGCGATAAAGACAGATTTTGGTTTCATTAACCTTGGCGACATGCCGTACAATGGCAAGCATTCTAGGACCCTAGTTCACGGTTCTGGGAATACGGCTGCGCTTGCGGACAATTCACACTTGATAAGCCTCGGCGGAGGCGGCCCGTCAGAGCCTTTTCTCGGCGTAGCGGTTTCCCAGTCGCCGCTACCATCCAACCTGGGATTTTCCTACTCTGCTGATTCTCCTCTCCAGTTTGATTTTGAGACGCCTGACGAGATCCAGTTTGATGCCGGCAGGTTCTCCGGGACATCAATAATTGGCTCTGACAAAGTTGCCAGCAATTACAACATCACGGGAAACGGTGTCAACGTTGCAATAGTCGATACAGGCACAGACTTTAGCAATCCTGACATGATGCG
>JAKEIF010000124.1 GCA_022545875.1 Nitrososphaera sp. | reverse complement strand
TCCTAAACCCTTGGGCATCCGCATTTAGAACGAATTCAACGTTGAATTGCTGTCCTCTGGTCACTGGGATGATAACTTCTGAATCGGCCAAGACGTCATACTGCTGCTCCCCATTGTCTACAATAAACGAAGTAATTTCGGATTCATACTCTATTCCATGGTACATCGCGCATCCTCCAGGGGGCGGCCCGTGAGCATTAGCAATTCCTGGAAACACAAATGGCATCATGACCAGCGGGGCTAAAATCAGGGGCAGAGCCATCATTTTTTTCACCAAATTAAGGGATTTCAAATTCCGGCTGGAATATTATCCGAAAGTATTTACTGGTTGGCGAGCCAAGTCAGGTAGAAAACAGCATGAAGATTTAGCACTTCAATTCAAAAGATTTGTCAGCCAACTGCAGAAATTATTAATATACAGTTCTTTATCAAGAGCAAGAATGAATCCCGTAGCGATTTTGCTGTACAGGAACCTAGTCGCCTCGATCGATAAGGTGTTTCTGGTGTGGCAGGTCATTTTTCCTGTTGTCTATATCTTCATCGCAGGGTACTCCTATTCCGCGCTTATCGGAGGTGGAGGAGTACCAGTAGGAGACAAAAGCATTCCCTATCCGGCATACCTTGCCGCGGGGATGATTGGATTTAATGTGATGAATAGCTCGACTATTGCCGGCAGTATCATATGGAATGACAGGCGAAACGGAATGTTCCAGCAAATCCTTGTCATGCCATTTGCAAGGATGGAATACATCATCGGAAGCATCATGACAATAATGCTGATGGGCCTTGTGAGTGCAGGCCTCATTCTTGTGGCTGGCACGCCTACTATGGTGGGTATTGCCGAGCCTACGTTCTTTGGATCACTTTATGTGCTGTACGCACTGATAACTGGTGCAATTTTCTTTGGCTCAATTACGATAATAATTTCTACGCGGCTCAAAAGCAGCGAAGGCTTCAATGTTATTGTCAACAGTGTCTTTCTCTTTTTTTCATTTGTAAGCACTGCGTTTTATCCAACACAGGGCGTGCCCGGAGCGCTAAGCGCTGCATTTTACATAAACCCGCTTACGTACATAGTTGACATAACCCGAGCAGGCATATTCAACGAGATAACGCCTTTCGTCCACTTGGAGGCAGCCATAATTGCTGCAGTTACAACAGGCGCTTTCTTCTTGGCGACGTTTTCGATGATGAGAATGAAAGTGTAGGTGTTGGCTTGACAAGAAGGATTGAAGAGAAATTCATGACATCTTGTGAGTTCTAGGATTCAACCGACTTGCGAGGGGAAAATATAGCTGCCGGATTAAGGTGTGTTTATAAGCGCAAAACTAAAAGCTACTGTCGATGCTTCGAATAAAGATCTAGTCTTTTCCTTCACCAGTAACTCTGAGGAAGACCTCTTCCAGAGTCGGAGGGTTGACAGAAATGCTTTCTATCAGAACCCCGGACTTTGACAGAGATTCTATCACTTTTACCATTAGCTCCTGGGCCAAGGACGAGCTGACCCTGATTGTGTCTTCCGAGGGAGTCTCTATGGCCGTCCCATCCGCGACAATTGAGCGGATTAGCTGGACAACAGATTTTGCAGAGTCATCCTTTAGCTTTATCTCCATCACCTTGACGCCTCCATGTTTTTGTTTCAGCCCGGCGGGAGTATCCGTGGCGATTATCTTGCCTTTGTTGATTATTGCGATTTCATCGCAGAGGTATTCTGCCTCGTCCATGATGTGGGTCGTGAAAAATACAGTAAGCCCGTCCCTTACGTGGCGCTTCACATAGTTGAGAAGAGTCCGTCGTGCAGCAGGGTCAAGTCCGACAGTCGGCTCGTCTAGAAACAATAGATCCATATCATGCATGAACTCCCGCGCGACTTGTACCCTTCTTCGCTGCCCAATTGAAAGCTCGTCATTTTTCATGCTCTTAAAAGACTCGAGGTCAAACTCCTCCAAAAGCTCCCGCGCCCTGTCCTTTCTTCTGTCGCCGGGCAGTCTCCACATCATGCCGTAGAGTTCTAGCGAGCGCTCGACGGTCAGGTTGGATTCAAAGCTGGGCTCCTGCAGGATTACGCCTATCCTTTTACGGATTTCCTTCGAGTGCTTCACAATGTCCTTGCCAAAAATTCTGACAGAACCGGACGTAGGGTTCACCAGCGTCGTTAGCACCTTTATGGTAGTCGTCTTGCCTGCGCCGTTTGGTCCCAGAAATCCGAACACTCTGCCGTAGGGGACATCAAAAGATATCCCATCCACAGCATTGACGTTGTGATACCGTTTGCGAAGTTCAGAAACGTTGATGCAGGCGCCTTCCATGCTCGAGGAGGGCGACAGAGTCTAATTTCTATATTTGTCAGATTGAAGATGCTGCCCTTGAAACCACTTCTGGAAGCGCGGGGTGAACGTGCACAACCCGCGCGATGTCCTGAACGCGCGCTCCGAGCCTTATTGCGATGAGCACTTCATGTATCATTATCGATGCGTGGCTGCCAATGATATGGCAGCCCAGTATCTTTCCGTCTTTTGACGTCAGGAATTTGACGAACCCGTGCTTATCCTCAATTGCTTGGCCCATTGCCGTCTTGATATATGGATAGATCGTCTTTTCATAGTGAATATTTTCTTGCTTTAGCGCCCGCTCAGTGTATCCGACCCCAGCTACCTGGGGCGAGCTGAATATTGCATGTGGCATCCCCGTATAGTCGACTGGAATTTTCTTGTCTTCGTGCATTATGTTGTTAAAGGCGTATTGGGCTTCGTGGTTTGCGCTGTGTTTGAAAAGGTACCGCCCGACGGCGTCGCCTAGAGCAAAAATCCCCTTTGTCGTAGTTTCCAGGTGCTCATCCACTCTGACATAGCCCCCGCTGTCTATTTCTACGCCAGTTGCGGCTAGGTTCAGCGTGTCTGAATTCGGAGTCCTGCCCACGCTTACAAGCAGCTGATCTGACTCGAGGTCAATGGTTTCACCGCTTGAATTCCTTGCCCTGACTGAGAACATGAGGCCGTTCTTTTTCACGGAGTGAGTGTCGTATCCGAGGTAGAGGTTGTATTTCTTGGCAAAGAGCTCTGTGAATTTTGCCGCGATTTCCTCATCCTCGCCGGGTATCAGCACTTTTCTGCGCTGGATGATGTTTATTTCGCTTCCCAAAGCGCCGAAAAAGTGAGCCATCTCTGCGGCGATGTATCCTCCACCTATTATTGTGAGCACCTTAGGCTGCTTTGTAAGCCTTAGTGCCTCGTCGCTCGTAAGAAATCCACTCCCGTCAAGCCCGGTGATCTCTGGGATCTCTGGCCTGGTCCCGGATGCGATAAGTATCTTGTTGGATTTGATAACCTCTCCGTTTACCTCCATAGTCTTTGTCCCAACAAACTTTGCTTCGCCATGGAAGAGCTTTGGGTTTTCAACGCTGGAAAACGCATTCAGGATGCCGTCAGAATCAGAATCAACTATTGAATTTGAGCGCTGGACAATGCGCTCAAAATCAACAGAATAGCCGTGCACGCTTATTCCAAACGTTGCTGCTGTTCTTATCGTCTCTGCCACATCTGCGCTGTGAATCAAGAGCTTGGATGGGATGCAGCCTCTGTTAAGACACGTCCCGCCCATCCTGCTTTTCTCCAATATGGCAACCTTCAGGCCGCCCTCGGCCGCAGCGTTTGCAACATCAAGGCCAGAACCGCTTCCTATCACGACAAGGTCGAACGTTTCCACAAATCATTAGGCAGCAACTTCAAGATAAACACTGCAGTATCTCTCTCAAGATATATAGGCAAGTTCGCTTTACTTTTTTTCTGTCGGAGGTTTCGAGGGAAAGCTTGTCTCAGGATTTTAAAGGAATGATGGAACTCTTGATGAAGCAGAAACCCGAACTTGGGGCAGACCAGATAAAGGAACTAATAGAAGAAAAAAAGCGCAAGGTTGGGGCGGGGTATCTTACCGACCAAGGGGCCCTTTTCCTAGTAGCTGCAGACCTTGGAATTTCATTTGAGAGCATCCCAAAGAACCAGGTGGGCCTGAAGAACCTTTACGTTGGGGCAAAAGATGTGACCGCCATCGGGCGCATCATGAATGTTTATCCTATATACAAATTCATCCGGCGCGAAAGCACGGATCAGGTTGCCACCCGCACGATGGTGATCTACGACAGGGACGCAAGGATAAAGGTAAAGCTCTGGGACAAGCTCGTTCACGTGCCTGACGAAATGGGACTGCATTCCGGCGACGTAATTAGAATTTCAAAGGCCTATGTCAAAGCAGGATTGGACGGCAAGCCCATAATCAACCTTGGAAGCTATGGCGTAATTGAAAACATCCAGGACGATTCTACCATTCCCAGCATAGGCTCACTTGTCGTTTCAATAGACGATGTCAAAGAGCCAGTTGATAGTGCTGCGATCTCGGGGGTCGTAAACGTCAATCCCCGCATAAGCGATTTCGTTAACGCAAGGGGCGAGATGAGCAAGTCATTGCAGTTGCAATTGTCAAGCGAGTCGGGCGCAAGGTCGCTGAGGACGATAATTTGGAACGTCGATGAATCAAGGCTGCCAAAGGTCTTCAAGACCGGCTCAAAGGCCACGATAGTGGGTGTCCGCGTCAAACAGGGTAACCCGCAGTACGGCAATGGGGATCTAGAAATCCATGGCGATGAAGGCACCATCCTCCAATTTGCAGGCTCTGAAGACGACGTAGAGGTTATGCCCCTGAGGATAATATCGGTTGGTGAAGAAACCGGAAAAGGGAGCTTTGTCTGCCTCGCCGCGGACAGAGGTGGCAGAACACTTGTCTTGACTGTCGACAACTCTCTTTCTAGTTCCGATCAATTGGCTTCAGGATCGATGATTGAATGCGTGCCATCGAGAATTTTTGGCAATGCAGTAATGCTATCAAAGGACGACTCGTACCTCCGGAAAATTGAAGATGATCCATCCTTTACCAAGGTCACCAATTTTGAATCAAAGATTAAGGATATGCAGCCTTCGCCCGACAGACAGTATGTTGTGGAAGCAATAGTCCTGCAGGCCCCAGAGACTGTTGACGTCAATACGAAAGCCGGCGAAACGGTGTCAGTGACGTCCACACTTATCGGCGATGACACGGGAGAGATCCGGCTTGTAGGCTGGCGGAATCTCAGCTCAATCATTAACAGGCTGGCAGTAGGCGACAGGATTAACGTCGTCGGCGTTACTGCCAACGC
>JAKEIF010000123.1 GCA_022545875.1 Nitrososphaera sp. | reverse complement strand
ATCTCATTAGAATTATATCTGAAAAAAGGCAACTAAATGACGTGCTTGAAGTGCTGTTCAAAGAGTCCGGAACGCTAGGCGCAAGGGTGCAAGAAGTTGAGCGGTTCGTCCTACCGCGTACTATAACGACTGTGCCCGTAACGGTCGGGGGCAATGTCTTTAATGTTCATGTAAAAGTAGCGAAAGAATCGCCTGCCGGGCGAATTACCAGCGTCAAGCCAGAATTTGACGATATCAAGATAATCGCTGCAAGGAGCAAAATGTCGGTCAAGAGGACCTTGGAGATTGTGTCAGCCCAAGTTTTGCAAAAGATAGGACAAGGGTGAGGCAACACGGAATCTCTAGCAAAGCTTGTCAACTGGTTCTTAGAAAACGGCGATAAAGCATTGATAGCGCTGTCGGGTGGCGTGGACAGTGCTGTAGTGGCGCTGGCAGCCAAGGAGGCGCTTGGTCATGGAGCCATTGCAGTCACGGCAGATTACAGGACTCTTTCTCATGAGGAGCTCGCCACTGCAAGGAAAGTTGCTAGGGAAATTGGCATTGCACACAGGATAGTGCAGTACGATGAGCTGGAGAACCCTGATTTTGTGAAAAATGACAGGATGCGATGCTACCACTGCAGGACAGAGCTAGGTCAGCACCTTGCGACTGAAGCAAAGAACGCCGGGATTTCACTTATCGTTGACGGCACCAATCTTGACGACTTGTCAGACTATCGCCCTGGAATAATGGCACTCAGAGAACACAAAGTCAGGAGTCCAATGGCCGAGCTCGGCATAGCCAAGGCAGAGGTGAGGAAAATAGCAAAGGAGCGCGGCCTGTCCGTCTACGACAAGCCCTCTAATGCCTGTCTTGCTTCCAGGATCCCAACAGGAATCGAGGTTACCTACGAGAAACTGCAAAGAATTGAAAACTCTGAGATTGTCGTCAAGTCTATTTTTGACGTGCGCCAGGTACGGGTGAGGGACCACGGCGATCTGGCCAGAATCGAGGTTGGCAAGGACGAGCTGGACAAGATCTTTAATGCTGAAAAGCTGGCGCTGCTCGATGCGAAACTCAAGCAGCTAGGGTACAGGTACGTTTCAATTGATCCGGCAGGATATAGGCAAGGCAAGCTGGTGGTGGCCGGTGGCAGCAACGAATAGCGACCGCGAACACATCTATCTGGATAATGCTGCGTCAACTCCAGTAGCCGACGAAGTGATTTCAGAAATGCTTCCATACTTGAAACATCAGTACGGAAACCCGTCGTCCATTCACAAATTTGGAAGAGAGACTACCAGGGCCATCCAGCTAGCACGAAAGCGCGTAGCAGAACTTGTCAATGCTTCGCCAAGAGAGATAACATTTACATCGGGAGGTACAGAGGCTGACAACCTTGCTCTCAAAGGCGCCGCCATTCACGCAATAAATTCCGGCAGAGGGACTAGGATAATTACAAGTAGCATAGAGCACGATGCAGTACTTGAACCGTGCAAGGATCTGGAACGGTTAGGTTTTCAGGTCACTTACCTTCCCGTGACGTCGGAAGGCATGGTCAGGCCTTTAGATCTAAAGAAGGCAATGTCCTCCGACGTTGCCCTTGTAAGCGTCATGTATGCAAACAATGAGATCGGGACTATACAGCAGATAATCGAGCTCGCTGGCACAGCTCATGAATTTGGCGCGCTCTTTCATACGGACGCCGTGCAGGCTGCGGGCAAGATTCCAATTGACGTAAAGGCCGCCGGGGTAGATCTGCTATCAATGTCTTCGCACAAGATAAACGGCCCAAAGGGTGTCGGAGCGCTCTATGTAAAAAGCGGAGTAAAGCTGGCGCCTATACTACACGGCGGCGGCCAAGAATCGACGCTTCGTTCAGGGACGGAGAATGTCCCGGGCATTGTGGGCTTTGGAAAAGCCTCTCAGATGGCAGGCGAGAGGATGCAAGCCTATGGCCAGCGCATCACGCAGATGCGCGATTATCTTGTAGCCAAGGTCCTCAGGGAAATCCCCCACTCTAGGCTCAATGGCGCACGGGATGCAAGGATTCCGAACAACGCGCACTTTACTTTCTTTGGCGTCAACGGTGAGGACCTGATAATAAAACTCGACGAATATGGCATTGCTGCTTCCACGGGCTCTGCCTGCTCTGTCAAGAAGCAAAAGCCTTCTCATGTCCTAAAAGCAATGGGGTTCTCGTACGAGGAAATCACTGGCTCGCTCCGGCTGAGCCTTGGCCTTCAGAATACAGATCAAGAGATCGACCGAGCAGTAGCAGCGCTTGTTAAAGCGATAGGTGAGCTCAGGCAGTTATCGCCATTCAAAAGCAAGTACGCCTGAAATCCTTTTATTATGAGTTTTCACTCTATTGCATATGTCTAGCACATCTCTTGCTTCCGTTCCAAACATTGGCGATAAGGCTCCGGACTTTGAGCTCCCCGATCCAGACATGAAGCCGCACAAGCTAAGCAACTATCTCGGGAAAAAGACTATTCTTGCTTTCTTTCCGGCTGCAGAATCTCCGGTATGCACCGCGGAAATGTGTGCCCTTCGCGATTCCCTTGATCAGCTGCGCGACCTTGGCGCAAACGTAATTGGGATCTCTGTTGACGGCCCCTTTGCAAACAAGTTCTTTGTCCAGAACCGACACCTGAACTTTCCAGTGCTGTCTGACTACAAGCGAGACGTGATAAACCGGTACGGCATTGTGATGAAAGACCTGGCATCGCTCAAGGACTATAACGCGGCAAAAAGGTCGGTGTTTATCCTGGACAAGGATGGCAAAGTCATTTACAGGTGGGTTTCCGACAGCCCGCTCATAGAGCCAAACTATGACGAAATAAAGGACGCCCTCAAAAAATCGGCCTAGAACTATTCTATCACGGCCAGTATGTCGTTTCTTGCGACGCTGGCTCCCTGCTTTACTTTAATGTCCTTGACATTTCCGTCCTTGTGGGCTTTTACCGCTACTTGCATTTTCATAGATTCTAGCACGACGATTACGTCGCCCTTCTTGACGTCGGCTCCTACCTTGACAGAGATGTTTACTACCCTGCCGGGGATCTGGCTTGCCAAATTCCTGTCGCCCCCTCCTGTGCCTCCGAGCGCTGACGCCTTTTCTAGCACTTCGGTGAGCTTGCTGTGTTTCTTTACAGTCAACGGTTGGCCATCGACTACGATCTTTACTTCAGAGCTTCCCGACTGGAGGATCTTTGCATGGTGAAAAGTATTGTCAAGTATGAATTCAAACTCGTTTGTCCCGGACCTGAGCAGGCGGAGGTTATGTTCCTTGCCGCCTATCTTGACCAGGACAGATCCGTCACCAGCAGTTCTGAGCACTTCGCCATCTAAAAGGTGTGCAAGATCGCCTACCTTGAACTCCATGTTAGCTGGTTGCTCCCCTTGACTTCCATTTCGATCTTGCAGCTGCGTTATTTTCGGTTGTCCCGGACTTTTTCACAAACTCTGACTGCAAAAGGACGGCTGCTACTGCCGCAGATGCCCTGTCCTTGGTACGTTCCTTGACGTCTCCGGCCATCTTGTCAAAGATCTTGAAGCGGTCGAGGTAGTCTGTGGACAGGTCGCCCTTGATAAAGTTGTCCTCTTCCATTATAGTCTTGTAAAGCGGTATTGTGGTGTTGATGCCTTCGATGGCAAATTCATCCAGGGCGTTTCTCATCCTCACTCGTGCCTCGTCAAAGTGTCTTCCCCATGTCAAGAGCTTGGCGACAAGTGAATCGTAGTAGCCTGACACCGTGCAAGTTGGATACAGGTACGTATCGACTCTGACACCCGGCCCATATGGAATATTGCATGTAGGGACCGGTCCCACTGAAGGCGCAAAGTCATAGAATGGATCCTCGGCATTTATCCTGCATTCTATGGCGCACCCGTTCATTTTCAGGTCTTCCTGCTTGAATGGGATCTCTTCGCCCTGTGCAACCGCAATCTGGAGCTTAACCAGATCAAGGCCAGTAACGAGTTCGGTTACAGGGTGCTCTACCTGGAGCCTAGAGTTTATCTCGATAAAGTAAAAGTTCCCCTCGGGATCGCGCAGAAATTCTGCCGTGCCTGCGTTCAAGTAATCAACGGCAGCCGCAGCCCTTACGGCTATCTCGCCGATCCTCTCCCGCGTCTTTTGATCCACCACCGGCGACGGCGACATTTCGATAAGTTTCTGGTGCCTCCTCTGGATAGAGCACTCTCGCTCAAAGAGGTGGCGGCCATTTCCGTGCGAGTCCCGGATAAGCTGAAATTCGATGTGCCTGATCCGCTGCAGGTATTTTTCGACAAAAAGCGCGGCCTTGCCAAATGCGGCCTTTGATTCGGCAGAAGCCATTTCAAATTCCTGCCTCAGCTGCTTTTCGTCGTTTGCAAGCCTGATTCCCCTGCCTCCTCCGCCAAACGCGGATTTTAGCAGGACGGGATAGCCGGCCTTGTGCGCAATGTCCGCTGCCTTTTCCACGTCTTCAATTATTCCATCGCTTCCGGGAACAGTCGGAACTTTTGCATTGTTCATGACCTCCTTGCATTTCATCTTGTCGCCTGTGACTTCCATTGCCTTGGCGGTTGGGCCGATAAAGATAATCCCGTTCTTTTCGCACA
The DNA here is from genome assembly GCA_022545875.1 of Nitrososphaera sp. Taxonomy (GTDB): domain Archaea; phylum Thermoproteota; class Nitrososphaeria; order Nitrososphaerales; family Nitrososphaeraceae; genus Nitrososphaera. Next base: position 1,157 of record JAKEIF010000123.1, on the reverse strand, counting down.
TCTCGGGGAAATTCTCGTTTTCTGAGAGAAAACCGTAACCGGGGTGGATTGCATCTGCGCCGGCGCCCTTTGCCGTCTCGACGATCTTGGCCATGTTGAGGTAGCTCTGCGCCGGCGCCGCAGGCCCAATGTGGTAAGCCTCATCTGCCCGCTTTACGTGGATAGCTCGGACGTCCTCGTCTGAATAGATGGCAATCGACCTAATGCCAAGCTCCTTGCAGCACCTGATTACCCTGAGCGCTATTTCCCCTCTGTTTGCGATAAGAATGCTCGATATTTTCTCTGCCATGTTTGGATCACAGGTTGATGTTTCCGTGCTTTTTCCACGGCCTTGACTCTTTCTTGTTTGCAAGAGCGTCCAGAGCGCGAATGATCATGGGCCTTGTTTCAGCAGGGTCTATCACGACATCGATTATTCCTCTTTCTGCTGCGATGTAGGGGTTTGCAAACTTGTCACGGTATTCCTTTGCAAGCTTTTTCTTTGTGGAAGATGCGTCTGCAGAGCTCTTTAGATCTTTTCGGTGAATGATTGTAATAGCCGCTTCCGGCCCCAGCACTGCAATTTCGGCTGTCGGCCACGCATAGTTGACGTCGGCCCTAAGGTTCTTGCTCCCCATGGCAATGTAGGCGCCCCCGTAGGCCTTGCCTATGATGCAGGTGATTTTTGGGACAGTGGCTTCGCAGTAGGAAAAGAGCAGTTTGCTACCGTGCCTGATGATGCCGTTATGCTCCTGGTCGGTTCCCGGCAGGTAACCCGGGGTATCCACCAGCGTGACTATCGGAATGTTGAATGAGTCACAGAAGCGGATAAAGCGGGCTGCCTTGTTGGAGGAGTTGATGTCCAGGGCGCCGGCGAGGTACATCGGCTGGTTTGCGATAATCCCCACCGTCCTTCCGCCCATTCTTGCAAAGCCGATGCAAATGTTTTCTGCAAACAGCTCGTGCACTTCAAAAAAGTCGCCGTTGTCAACAAGCGACTTGATGACATCTTTCACGTCATATTGCTGGTAGGGATTCTCTGGTAGGATGTTGACCAGGTTGGTGTCGATCCTGTTCGGATCGTCGCTGCTCTCCACCGTCGGAGGCTCCTCCGTGTTGTTTTGCGGAAGGAAGGATATCAGCTTCTTTATCCTGTCAAAGCATTCGTATTCGTTTTT
>JAKEIF010000122.1 GCA_022545875.1 Nitrososphaera sp. | reverse complement strand
TACATACAGTTCTACTTTTGCAGAACGAGGCCGTGCTTTGGATCAAAGCCCTTGACTCTCACCTTGGTGCCTATAGGCAAATCCTTTGGGCTCTCGACGCCGGGCAGAAATCCAGAGGCTCTCAATGAGGCATTGTCAACCTTAAACACCACCCACGCGTACGAGCCGGCGTCCTCAAAGCCTTCCGGCGCAACCGCCTGGATGGTATACGTGACGACTGTCCCCGCGCCCTCAAGCTCGATATCCTCAAACTTTGAGGCCGAGCACTTCTCGCAGTATAGGACGGTCTCTAGCATAAGGTGGCCGCACTTGACGCACTTGTGCGCAAGGATCTTTTGCTTCTCTGCAGTCTCGATGAACTTTTCACGGGTGCCGTGTTCTTGTGCTGACAATTCTCTCATCCCTGCTTATCTTCTGTCTACCTTTCTGAACAAGTGCACAGCTGCGCTCGCGCCAGTGGCGCCAAAGTTATGAGTTAAAGCAATCTCGGCGTCGGCAACTGTCCTCTCGCCGGCTCTGCCGGTAAGCTGGTCAAACACCTCAACGACCTGGCCAACGCCTGTGGCTCCTATCGGGTGACCCTTTGACTTTAGGCCGCCTGACGGGTTGATTGGAATTTCTCCTCTGAGGCGCGTCGCCCCATCTCTGACTGCGTGAGCCGCCTTGCCTTTCGGGAAGAACCCCAAGTCCTCAATGTCAATGATCTCTGCAATCGTAAAGCAGTCGTGGACTTCGGCAAAGTCTACATCCTTGGGCTCAAGGCCTGCCATCTTGTAGGCCTGTCTTGCAGCAGCTACGGTGCTCGGTATGGTTGTAATGTCTTCGCGGGCCTGGACAGCCGCTGGTGACGCACCCCTGCCAGAGCCGATGACTTCTACGTACGGCCGCCCGCTCTTTTTGGCAAACTCTTCGGTGCAGAGCACGGTCGCAGATGCGCCGTCTGAAAACGGACAGCAATCAAGAAGTTTTAATGGCGACGCAACGACTGCAGATTTCAGCACGTCGTCAACTGTAATTCTCTTGCGCACGTGCGCCTTTGGATTTAGGATTCCATTTTCATGATTCTTGACTGCCACGTTGGCAAGGTCTTCCTCGGTGGCCTTGTGCGTATTCATGTAGGCTCGCGCCATCGAAGCAAACAAACCCGGAAAAGACGCGCCGTTGCCTCCTTCATAGAAAAAGTCAGAGCAATAAGAAAACAGGGTAGTGCTGTGGGCCGTCCCTGTATGGGTCACCTTTTCGACGCCAAGGGCAAGCACGCAGTCGTAAAATCCAGCCGCGACGTTTGCAAAAGCTTCACGGAACATTACAGAGCCTGAGCCGCATGCAGACTCTATGGTGAGCCCCGGGACATGGGATATGCCAAGGTTGCTCATGATAACAGGGGCCATGTGCACCTGCTTGTCAGCGACACCAAAGACGTTGGAAATGTATCCAGCCTGGATATCCTTCGGGGTTATCCCGGCGGAGTCGATGGCGTCTTTGGCCGCATTTAGGGCAATTTCGATAATGCTTTCATTCAGTTTTCCATATTTTGTGCTGCCGGCGCCCAGAACGCAAACCTTGCTATTCATCTCAATAAAAAGGCGTTCCGTATTATAAATAGCTTCGATCCAGTCGATGTGTATGAATCATGGCGGATGTTTATCGGAGAAATAATTTGTCAAGTGAAGGATCGCATTAATATGCGAAAATTGGAGGATCATGAACCGCGTGTATACCCTTGTAGTCTGCGAAAAGCCTGACGCCGCAAGGAGGATAGCGCACGCTCTTGGCAGTGCCAAAGAGACAAAGCCTTTGGGGCTTTCTGTTTTTGACGTCACCCGCGACGGCTCGCGCTATGTTATCACTTCGGCGATAGGCCACCTGTATGGGATATCGGATGTGACAGCGAGCCGAAGCGTGTATCCGGTTCTCGACCTGGAATGGGCTCCGCTTCCAAAAAATGCTAGAGCGGCGCGGGCGATCAAGGTCATATCCGAGCTGGCCCAGAAGGCATCGTCGTTTGTGCACGCATGCGACTATGACCAGGAAGGAGAAGTGATCGGCCACAGCATACTCGAATATGCCTGCGGCGGCGCGTATGGAAAATCAAGGCGCGCAAAATTCTCCACGCTCACTGACGAAGAGATACAGGAATCATTTCTGAGCCTGGCTGCTCCAAGCGAAGGGTTGGCAGAGGCAGGACGGTCCCGGCACATGCTTGACTATCTGTATGGAATCAACCTGTCAAGAGCGCTTTCGAGATCATTCAAGGTTACAAAGGGCGGATATCACAACCTCTCGATAGGAAGGGTTCAGGGGCCTACTCTTGCGTTTGCGGTGGAAAGAGAATTTGAGATCAGGCTTCACGTTCCCGATCCGTATTGGACTGTAACAGCGAGCTTGGCCAAAGGAGAAAAATTTTCAGCGCAGTACGCCAAGCCAAGGATTGATACCGTGTCTGAAGCAAGCGCGGTTCTTGAGGGGAGCTCGGGCAAAGACGCGGTGGTCGCGAATTTTCAGAGCCGCAAGGTAGTCTTGCGCCCGCCGACGCCATTCAATCTCGGGGATCTTCAGCGCGAAGCGTACAGGGTGCTGAGAGTCTCCCCCGGCTACACGCTTGCGATTGCCGAAAAGCTGTACCTGCAGGCCTTGATCTCGTACCCGCGCACTTCGAGCCAAAAACTTCCGCCATCCATTGGCTACTCAAAGATCATCTCTGGGCTATCCAGAATCGGAAGCTATGGAGGACTCGCCTCGATGTTGCTCTCCAGATCAAGGCTCATTCCAAATGAAGGAAAAATGTCGGATCCTGCACATCCCGCAATTTATCCTACGGGAGTGCCTCCCCGCAGCAAGCTAGGCGGCCTAGAGTTCAAAGTCTATGACCTGATTGTAAAAAGGTTCCTGGCGACTTTTGGCGACTCGGCGACTACCCAGCGGGCTGACGTTTCAGTTGACATTGGAGGGTATGAATTTGTCGCAGATGGCGTCGAAGTACTCTACGACGGCTGGATGGTCCTGTACAGGCCATACGTGAATCTGGAGCGGCATTCCCTGCCCGAACTGAAAAAAGGCGACCGGCTTGATAATCTTGGAGTGGAGATGAGCGAAAAGTTCACCCAGCCTCCGCGCCGCTACAACCAGGCGAGCCTGCTTGCCAAGATGGAGCAGGAAAAGATCGGCACAAAGGCTACGAGGGCCGATATCATTGCCACGCTTTTGAAGAGGAACTATGTGGCCTCGTCGCGTGAGGGAATCGAAGTCACTGACCTTGGCCTTGCCGTCATAGAGTCCATGAAGGAATACGTTCCATCGATCATTTCGACGGATCTCACAAGGGGGATGGAGGAGCAACTAGAGAAAATCGAGTTGGGAAAAGGTGACAGCGCTTCGGCAATCGAGCCGGCTGTCGACAGGCTGGTTGAGTCGCTGTCGTCCTTTATGGAAAGAGAAATAGAGATCGGAGGCAAGATAGTAGAGGCGGCGGCCTTTGACAAAAACCAGGCCGCAACTATCGGCAGCTGTCCTGTTTGCAAAAAGGGCCAGCTTCGCATGATAAAATCATGGAAGACAAAGAAGCGATTTGTGGGTTGCTCAAATTATGCCGAGGGCGGCTGCAAGGCATCAGCGCCCCTGCCACAAAAGGGGGGAATAAGGCCGACTGGCAAAGCATGCCCCGCATGCAGCTGGCCTATCGTCGGCGTTGTTTTTGCGCGGAGGTCAAAGCAGTGGCGGATCTGCGTCAACTTCTCGTGTCCCGCCAAAAAGCGCTAGCGTGTGTATTCTCTAGAGTGAACTTCGCTAACGCAATTGCACTAGCTTGATAAGAACACGGGTAGAAATATTCTTGATGGCATCAAGCGACCATTCCCATCTCTGCGAATACTGCAGTGAGCGGTTCCCGTGCCCTCTGGAAAAGCATGAATGCAGGATCGAATGGAGGACGACTCACAACGACCACTTTCTCGCCCTTACGTGCTGAGCGTATAGACGTCATCCCGGCGGTTCTTCAATAGAGGCAGTGACTTTCTTACTTCCAGGGTCCTCTTGCTGTCAATGTCGACTATTTCAATTCCCTCACGCTGCCCCATGTCTGCGAGGACAACCCCAAACGGGTCGACTACCATGCTCCTGCCGCAATAGATGTTCCCTACCTGGTCAGGGGCCACCAAATACGATCCGTTTTCAATCGCCCGGGCCCTCACCATGGTCAGCCAGTGTTCCTCCTTCATTTCGCCCTGCACCCAGGCGGACGGCGCAACGAGAACATTTGCGCCCTTGAGTGTGAGTATGCGGGAGAGCTCTGGAAATCGGAGATCGTAGCAGATAAGCAGACCCACGTTGCCTGCCTTGGTCCTCACCGGCCCCTGGATTTTTTTCCCCCTTGCCAGCTTGGCCGATTCCTTGAACCCAAGCGCATCATAGAGGTGCAGCTTGCGATAGACCGAAGAGACCGTTCCTGCGGGGCTAAGGACGAGTGCCGTATCATAGACCTTACTGGAGCCGCCTTTCTCATAAATCGCTGCAACAACGCCTATACGGTTCTTTTTCGCTGCTCGCAAAAGTGCGGTCACAAACTCGCCATCGATAGGCTCTGCAATAGAGGCAAGCTCTTTGGCCCGCTGGCTCGCGGGGGAAAAGGCCATCTGAAATTCAGGAAAGCATACAAGCTCGGCTGCGCCGGCGGCTGCTTCGGAAATAGCATCTATTGACTTGAGCAGATTTTCCTGCTTGTTCTGCGAAGAGCGCATCTGCACCAGCGCAATTTTCTTCTTCAAGTATTGCAGAGCAGCCGGTCAAAATAGAAATAGTTTTGCCCGTCTATAGCGGCTTGCCGGTCTGAAACCAGTTTTCCTTTGGGTTTTCCTCGAAAACCACTATCACGTGCTCGGCCTTTGTCTTTAGGATCTGGACAGCTGCGTCAGTCACCGCCTTTGCAAAATCGTTCTTTTGCTCGACTGTTCTCCCGGGATACATTGCCACGGTAATGAGAGGCATGAACCGTTCTAGCTAGTTCTGGTTTATATGTGCATCAGCAACGGGCGCGGCAGCCACTTCGTGAAGACCGTTGTCGTCGCGGGCGCCCCCTTGCTTTGTGAGTTCGTAAAGTGCGACTAGGTATCTCTTGATAAAGTTGACACCGGGCGAAGGCCTGCGGCCTTTTTCATAATCGCTAAGTACAGACGGCGTTATGTCCATTTTTCTTGCAAGGTCCGCCTGCTTTACTCCAAATCTTTTCCTCCAGTACTTTAGCTGGTGGGCAGGGCTTTCGCTCAATACCACAGTTCCGGCAATAATTGTCAATTCATCGCCGGCAGAAATATTATTAGAATTTTCAATATCAGACAAACGTAACACGAACTCCTTCCCGGTGATAAAAAGATTAGCCTAGAACAGGATGCTGCTGCGTGATTACCCTTTTACGGAAACATCGAAGTGTTTTCCGGATGAATCCAAGAGTTTTGAAGGTTCATTTGCAATTTTTTGATGCGCGGAAATTCCATTGACGAACCGGTTAGCAGATTCGCTTATCATCGGAAGCGCCTAATATCTCGTTGTTATCTTTTTTCATATGCACGAGTCAGGTCTTGCAAAGCTCAACGCTCGCATTACGCAATGCACGCTCTGTCCAAGGCTCGCAGAGTACGTCAAGACAGTAGGAGAGCAAAAAGTGAAAAGATTTGCCCAAGAGAATTACTGGGCCCGTCCACTGCCGAGCTGGGGCGACCCTAATGCAAGGCTGCTAATTGTCGGCCTTGCACCCGCGGCACATGGGGGCAACAGGACAGGGAGAATGTTCACAGGCGACAGCTCTGGCGACTGGCTCATGCGTGCGATGCATGAAACTGGGTTTGCAAGCAAGCCGACCAGCCAATCGAAAGACGACGGTCTTGTCCTCACGGACGCATACATCACAGCAGCACTGCGCTGCGCACCTCCGGCGAACAAACCTACTCCTACAGAGCTTGCCAACTGCTCACAGTATCTCTTGGCGGAACTTGAAATGCTAAGGAATGTCAGAGTAACTCTTGCGCTTGGCAGGATAGGATTTGAAGCCTATTGCAGGGCGGCCAAAGTCGGAAAAGCCGGATTTGGTCATGGTCTGCACTACGAGCTGGGAGGCGGGAAGACTCTTGTTGCGTCATACCATCCTAGCCGGCAAAACACCAATACAGGAAAATTATCCTGGGCTATGTGGATAGATATTTTCAGAAAAGTGCGTTTGATGCTGAAGAACTAGCTCGAGTTGCAGCAGGACTTGCAGAGGTATTCAACTTTGATGACATCGCCCAAATCGTACATTACTTTGCAATACGCAAGGTTGTTACAGCGCGCACACTGGATCGGTCGAGGCAATGACGTATACGTCTGCTTCCTTGTAATCGGCGAGTCAAATGTCTCTATCGAACGCTGCTTGCCAGTTACTGTCATGGAATAGTTAGATTTTCAAAGTAAATAAGGGATATTATCTGGCTGTTTCCTGATTTTGAGATAATCAGACTCGGGATAATTATTTTGGTATGTAAAGTTCCAGCGCGTAGCGCTTGCCACTCATTTCTATTTGCTTTGCATAAACGTCATAGTCAGGGTTTTCCTGCTGGGTCCGCAGGTCGGGGCGGATCTCTTTTAGGATCGTCCGGGTTTCGCCACTAAAAACAATCACTTCCATGTACGCCAGCTGTGTGCCCGCGCTGCCAAGGGATGAATTGTGCGCCTTGTCTACGGCGGAAAGGTATTTGTACAATTCCGCGTCTGAAGTTGCAAGCGTGTATTCATCTAGACGCTGGAAGCTACTGTCGCCATCATTGTGACGAATAATTTTCAAAAGCGAAGAGTCTGAGCGCATCATGAACTCGGGGAGATTGGAATCAAAGGCTGCGTCCCGGCCTGACGCCTGTGATGCATAGGCAGCGGCTGCAGCAAAGATGGCGGCGCCTGCAAGGGCAGAGAAGACAATGATTCTAGAGCTGCGCCTCAATTCTGGATTACAAACAAAATGCTTGTTATATAATGCTGCCCTACTGTCCTATTTTTTTGAAATATCGGTTGTGAGCTGGTCTATCTTGTACCTGAGGGCTTCCTTTACTTTTGTATTGTCTACCATGTTGAGCGGGCCTTTGCAGTTGGGGCATTTGAAGAAGAGCTCGACTGCCGAATCGAATTTCACGCGCGGACAGTCGTGGTTGCCACAGTGGTAAAATTCTGTAGAGTCTTCGTACTCCAGGCGCTTGTGCAGCCTGTCCAGGATTTTCTTTTTCTGGTTTTCAATAAAGTTGTCAACTTGGTCCTGCTTGGCGCGCCAGCGGTAGACGAACCAGCCTTTCTTTTCGTCCTTGACTCGGATGCCGGTGATAAGGGCCTTGCCGAACATGTCGTAGAGCACTTTGCGGACAATGTTTATCTTTAGCCCGGTCGCGCTTGCAATCTCTTCGTCCGTGACGTCTTCGGTGTTCAAGAGAGACTTTGCGACTTTAACGTATTCTTCGCCGCCTATCAGGCCGGCGATATTGACAAAAGAGTCCTTGTACTCTAAGGCGCGCATGTGATGTTATTTTGTCGCATTTTCAAATATATAGGTGCTGCTACCCGGTGCCGTAGAGCTTGTAAATCCCGCCGGTCTGGTCGCTCATGTAGCTCCATACGTCAGGGTTTACCTCCAGGAGCTTGAAAGTGGACTTTTGCCTGTCGTCAAGCAGGTCAAACACCATCTGGCCAATAACTATCTGATCTGGCTTTGCAATGGTAGTCATCTTGGCGGCGACATTGATCGTGTATCCGAGTATGTCATAGTGGGGCCACCTGAATTGCCTGCCTTCCACCGTGTGGGTGTTCCAGCCATACTGGACTACGACGTTTTCGCCGACATCGATGCCTATCCGGACATTCATCTCCGGATAGTCGTATTGGTTAAGGATGGGATTGATCCCTTCCCTGATGATGCTGATCATTGACCGGGCACAGTTGATAGCGTTGATGCTGGGCTGGTAAGGGTCACCTTCGGCGACAAAGAACGCGAGGATTGCGTCGCCTACGTACTTGAGCACGTGGCCACCGTACGCGTTAATCGTAAGTGACATCTCTTGGGTAAATGCCTGAACCAGTGTGGCGAGCCTGTCGACAGGAAGCGTCATTGACAAGCGGGTTGAGCCGACCAAGTCGATGTTGAGTATGACCAGCCTTACCTTGGATTTTGCCAGCTTTGCCAAGACGTTATGCGTGTCCTCGGTGGACAGGTCGAATTTTGTTTCAACCTTTAGCGCTTTCCACACCCTCTGCTGTGCCTGTTTGATGGCCTGTTCAAGGTCGACCAGCGCGTCAAGGTAAAATGATGCCAGCGATGACATCTCTGATTCCAGCCTGGCGGCCTCGCTCTGCTGCTCTTGCCTTGCGGCTTCCTCTATTACGCTGTCTACTTCTTTCTGGTCGATATCCATCTGGAGCGCGATTATCTCGGCGGGGATGCCCGAATAATGCAGGTTGAGGATCGTCTGCCGCTGGTAGTTAGTTGGACCGGGCGACCCCAAAGCTTCAGACATGGCTTGGCGAGATTACCGTCAGGTGACTATTTCTGCTTTGAGGTAAAGCATGAGAAGTATGCAAATAATATTCCAGTGTAGTTAATAATGACCGCAGCCATGATCAATATGATGACAATGGCCAGCAAGAATCAGGGAGAAGAAAAAGTCCTGCTGACTCTTCCAAACATAAAGTATCTGGTGGAGGGTCTTGACGCACTTTTGATGACTGACCTTGACGGGGAAAAGCGGGTAAAAGTAATCGGGTTGCGCAACGAGCTTTTGTCACATATCAACAGCATCTTTACTGATTATTCGTGATCGCCGCGCGGACCTTTGTAATGACTTCGTTGATAGAAAGCGGCTCTTTCTTTATCACGTCTTTTCTGTCAAGCGAGCCCATGAGCCGGAGTTCCTGACTCGACGGCCGTAGCAAGAACATAAAGATGATCTCCCTTTCGCTGGTGTACTTTATTTCGCGGTAAAGGTCGATTCCGGTCATGCCCCTCATCACGAGGTCAGTGATTACAAGTGAGTAATCTGTGTGGGTTGCAAAGACCACTGCCTCCTTTGGGTCCGGTGTATGGTCTACGGCGTAGCCATCTGCTCGAAGGTACGTCTTCATCAGGTTGGCCGTGCTATGCTTTTGGTCTACCAGAAGAATGGAGTCTCTCAACTCTCTCCACCATTATTACGCAGTTTTTGTATTAAGACTGATAGTCAATTGTTATAGATAGGCGATCGGCAGCTTTTTCATACTTTGCATGTCCAAAATGCTACAGAATCCAGCAGCTTTTGATTAGTCTTGTGTTTTCTCCAAGAATTCTGCAAAAAAGACAATTAATTAGTAGAGCACTTGCAAGACTGTAAAGTCTGAAATGCTGCTTCGCATTTGTCGATAAAAATCAAGCCAATCGACGGACTCTCCGCGTGCAACGATTTTGGTTACTCCGACAAGGCTTGCGCCATGCCTTACCGCTAGGTCATTTTCCAGCTTTTCAAGGGTTGTAAATTCCATGGACGCTCCGCCAGTGACGTTTTGAGTCGCAGCATATTCGAGGTAGCTTATTTCCAGATTGTGTTCTCTTTCCATCTTGGTATAGTTGTGCTTGTCGATGGGCCGGTTGAACGATACTTCTATCCGATATTGGCCTTCCTCTACCGCGGCTAGGGCGCGTTCGGGTTCTTTGCTAATCCATTTCGCCGAAGGTCTGACAGACAGCGCGCGCTCGTTTGATATATCCAACAAGACAGCGGCTTGTTTTTCATCATTCTCTTTGACATGAATTGAGACGATTGCGCATTTTTCTTCGCATCCATCGAAAGCTAGTCCGAAATCTCTTACTCGTACCTCCACATCTTTACCGCGAAATAACGCCTCGACTCTGCCATCGCCTAGAGCTATCTGGATGGCTTTTTTCTGTTGATCGGTAAAGGTGTGGACAAGTGTGGTGTCGTTCAGAGGGTTGTCGACAATTGAGCGAATTTTGCCATCAACTACGGTGACATACAGCTCCGACCTCCCGCTCAGGGTAGTTACGTATGACGTTTGCCAGTCGCCCGTAGCGTTGCGTTCTCTGGTCAGCGGTATCGTCATCTCGGCATTATCGCAAAAGCTTTCATCCATCGCAAAATGGGAATCGTAGCCGAATATTTCCACAGTTTTTTGATACTCTACAATTCTTTCGTCTGACCATATCAGTTCGCGTATTCTTCGCTCTTTTTCCTCCATCCTGATCAGCGCTGCATCCTCGGCTTCGGCCCTGATTTCATCGCGCCTTATATCTTCAAGTTCTATGGCTTCGACCTCTTCAAATGTGAAGTGCTTGCCTGCTTCTCTAGCGATGCCTTCCAATGGAGGTACAACTTTCTGACCAATGTCCAGCAGCCTTACAATGACTTCGACCGTCCGCACAGACGTAAATGCCTCGGGGTTGCAGTCAGCTGATGTGAGAAAGCTGCGAACTTGGTATGAACCCGCTTCCTCTGGCCTCCATACATGGTTCAATTGTACTTTGTCGTCTGAACCCACTCTGGCCCATCTCGGCTGCAAAAATTGAGTTATTCCCTCCTCGGTTCGGACCTCGGTTACAAGCAAATACTCTAAAGCAGACGGGCTCAAATTTGCAATACCGACAGAAATTATTATTTGCTGACCTACTAGCGCGCCTGCCAGTTCTTTGTAGTTTGAATCAGTGATTACAGGCAGCGACAGTGTTACTTCCGTAAAGTCTCCATTCGCAGGAATGGCACAAGTAAATTGGAAAATAAGCAACAGAAAAGCAAAAGTAAGCGCGACCCCCTTTGCCAACGACAGCAATGAAACAAGTTAGACTGTGATTTAACCCCTGTGTATCGGATGGTGCTACATGATTCAGCGTTGGGCGATATATTGCTCTGATAAATTAGCCATTTTTGAATAAACTATGACCTTAAACTATGTTATTGTCCATTCTCACATACTTGTTTTAACCGTCATGGACATGTTTTAAGCAATGAAGAAGACCAGTGTTAGCTCCGACGATGACCTTGGAAGTTTTGAAGGCAAATATCCCAAGGATCTTTTCAACAAGACAGTCGTTGCAGGTGGACAGACGTTTGGTCATGTTGTCAGGGAGACTGACGACAAGATCGTAGTTTT
>JAKEIF010000121.1 GCA_022545875.1 Nitrososphaera sp. | reverse complement strand
CATCTCATCGCAGAAACAGAGCGATTGTCGCGTAGCGTTTGATTGTTACCTGTACCCCCGTACTAGAATCAAAGGAATTAACGTCGTCTGTACCTGAAAAGTAAGATGCATCTTGCGATACATTGTGATATGCATTAATTCAGCATTCGCTAGCTGGAATTGTCACGTGGATCAGATATATCCTATCCTTGCCCTTACCGTTCGTGATACTACCTGTAACGTTTCTTGTACCTTTTTTCGTTATGGCTGTTATTTCCGCAACGCCAATTGCAGGAAATTCAACAAACATGGAAAGCAACGATGAAAACAGATCGGCAGTATTCTATTCTACAAATCCGACAGGCGACTTTAACGCCTCCGGGACATTGGCCAGCATCATTGGCACGGACCTTGCGAATCCGGAATATATTATTGCGGGCAAATGGAATCTAGTCGCTGACGGCGGAAATATTTCGTCTTTCAATGTGCACTTTACGATGGTCTCCTCAAATGGGACCGAGCGCCATACTCATACGCTAGCGAATTTCACCCCAAATGCAGTTATTCCACTCATCTTGGATGATCAAGGAGCCACGTTTACTGGAATGGCAGATATCAAGACTCACGACAAGGCCACGTGGTATGGTGTCCAAGTTACTGCAACGATATCTAAACATGACACCATCAAGATAATGCTCAACCAAGAACAAGTCAACAATCACCTCAAAGGTCAACCTATCTACGGAATAGTATACTCAATCCGCGATGTCTCATAACGCCTAATGGCAGTCACATCCCCACAAAATTGTCGCCGTATTAATCGGATGATGAATTATCTTGTACGCTGCTATCAGGAGGGAAAGCGGGATGCGAAGGCGGCGCAGGGCTTTCCTGTATCTTTGTTTCTGTTCCTTCGACTGTATCGGAGATTATTCGCTTCGAGGGGTCAAATCCACCTATGCTCGCTATGTAAACCAGCACGGCAACGCTCGCCGCTATGATAGCTATTGTTCCCACAATTATGACCTTGCGCATGATCGCAGGTATGCACAGCATCTCTTAATTGACTTCAAGTACGCCTATGCCTATATGATGCTCTTCTCGATAGGATTTATTGGGTTCAACTTTGGCTATCGTCAGGAGCCAATCGATCCTTGCACGACTTGAATTCTGTGGCCGTAGATGGTATAACCACTTATGGCTTCGCCGCCTTCCTCTGGAAGCCACGTAGCTGTTGAAAGCAAAATGTATTCTCCCACATTCAAGCTGTCTATCGTGTAGTTGTTTCTAGGGGGTTCATCAATCGCATCAAGCACCGTGACAGGCTTTCCTTCATTTGTATATGCCGTGACTTCCAGTGAGTCAAATCGAGCTTCAGGCGACGGATTCCCTTCAATCTCAAAGGCAATTGAGGATCCTTTCGTAACGTCCACAATCTGGCCCGGTACCTCGGTGATATTTGCAAGGTTCAAGTCTGGAAGTTCCGAAATAGTCTGTTGGTTGCTGTACGTGTATCCCAGCAATTGGCCATTATACTCTTCACCATCATGAATCATTGTTATGATGGGAGGGCCTTCGCCTGGCCCAAATGGATTGTTTGCCTCGTTGTCGGTTATGCCAATGGAGGCTCCTGAATACAATATCACCGCCGCAATCAGGGCAACGCCGACACCTATTCCTAAAATCAGTGCTATCGCGCCTAGTCCCACCATGACATTCTATTGCGATCATACTATTTAGTAAAAACAACTTTGCAGCTTGGGGCCTCAAGCCGAATGCTCTGGCGGCATTTCTACCGAATTTATGCGCTATGCCATCTTGCTCAAGTAGACTATTGTGAAGGAGTCGTTTAGCGTGCGAATCTTGCTAACTCATTAACGGCAACGTTCAGAGTAATCTCTGCACCATTAAACCGTGCAACATTTTCTTTTGGAATCATGTACTGCCCTCGGGAACCCTGCGTCTCGACATGAATCGAGTCTCCCAGTATTGCGACGACATTTCCCACAGGCTCTCCTTCTCTTGACCTTACATTTTTATGGACAGTGTTATCCCAATCGATAACCGGTTTCTTTCCCTCTGACATTGCCGAAGCGTTGGCACGTATGCCATTTTAGGATTGTAGCGAAATTTCGTAGAACTACAATTGGGTAGAATTCCTATAAGGCATAAGATGCAATTCTGAGCACCAAGTTGTCCTTTCAGATTGCCAGAGTCAGGAACATCCCAGTGCGCTTGCATTTCACTCTTCTTATCGCCTTTGTGCTTATCGTCTGGACGCTGGCAACGGGCTTTATGCCTCTTTATTTTCCAGGTCTGGATGCTACTCAGTACTGGATAATGGGCGGCGCCGGGGCAATCGTGTTATTTTTCTCCATCTTTCTGCATGAATTGATGCACTCGATTGTGGCCCAGAAATACGGCATCAGGGTACGACAAATCATTTTGTTTGTCTTTGGCGGCGTATCTGAAATTCCCGAGGAAGCTCGAGATTTCAGAAAGGAGTTTAGAATTGCTGTCGCAGGGCCTTCGATGAGCTTTGCAATCGCTGGCGGATTTGCCGGGCTCTGGTGGCTGACTGTTCAGAGCGGCGCCAGTTCACAGTTTTCAGCGGCGAGCGTGCTTGAAGGAGTACTCTTGTATGGAGCGATTATTAATGCACTCGTAGGAGCGTTCAATCTGATCCCAGCCTTTCCCCTAGACGGAGGAAGAATCCTGAGGGCAGGCCTAGTGCGGTGGAAAAAGAATTATGATGACGCTACGCGGGTCGCTGCCAAAGTAGGTGTTGGCATATCATACGGTTTCATGGCTCTGGGATTTTTCGCAATAATTTCCGGTTCTTTTGTTGGTGGAATCTGGATCCTACTAATCGGCTGGTTCCTCAACAGCGGCGCGCAAGCCTATCTCTCACAACACGAGATAGTGTCAAGCTTGTCAAGGGTGCGTCTTGGAGACATCATGAACACCCGAGTATCCGCTGTACCAGAAACGGCGAACGTCAATGACCTGATGCAGGACTACTACGGCAGGTTCATGAAAAGTTCATTTCCAGTCATAGACGGCGGCGGGAGACTCTTGGGGATGGTCGAGCTAAAGAAAGCCATGGGCATTTCTGAAAACGAAAGAACAGGGACAAGAGCAACGGACATTATGGCCCCGCTGGATCGTCTAGTAGTCTTGGGCCCTCATAGCAGAGGCGATGACGCACTGAAGGAGATGATGCGAAAGCAGAGCGGAAAGATATTCGTCTGTGATGACCAGGGTATTTTGCTTGGCATCATAAGCAAGACGGACATTCTCAATGTCGCAAGCGAGCAGCAGGACTACTATAAGGAGGTGCGGAGGACAGCTGGAGAACGCAAAGTTGGATCTGGCACGAATATTCCTGCCGACTCTGAAGCTGCATAGATCCGTGCCAAATGCACTTGCAGCTGAAGAGATAGACTTGCGATATAGCTCTGCTGATCAACAGACCATTTCTGGACACCAGGTGTATTCCATCAGAAATATTGGCATGCAGATTTCATGGCATACCCCCTGCCCAAATATGGGCGAGAATCAAATTAGGCTTGTCTATCTTTCCAAGCCTTAAATCATTTAGCGTATAACTAAAGTCGTTGGGGTTCGCAACAATTCTGGTGTGCATTGATGGATCCGAGTCTTCCTTTAAGGCAGCAGATCTCGCGATTGATGTTGCAAAAAAGCATGGAGCGCAGCTGATCGCTGTTAACGTCATCGTGTCACAGGTGGGCTATGCCTATTCGTCGGGAATGTTTGGACTCTCCACGCCAAGCGCGATAAACGAGCTATTGGACAAGTCAAAGCAGGAAGCGAAACCTTGGTTCGAGCATGTCGAGGCAAGGGCGTCTGCAGAAGGGGTTAGCTTGAGGACGGAAATGCTAGCAAGCCCGACTTCAGTGGTGCCGGCGATTGTTGACTATGCAGAAAAGAACAAAGTCGATCTAATCGTCACTGGAACCAAGGGTAGGTCAGGCTTTACAAAGCTCTTGCTGGGAAGCGTGGCCTCCGGGATAGTGACTTATGCCAGCTGTCCTATCATGGTTGTGAAATAGCTAGCTAGCCGCCACTACGTTATTTTCGCTCTACTTCCTCTGGTCTAGAAACGCTTGTTGGCATTGTTTCTTCTGTGACTTCGTTGTCCCTTATGTCACTGGCAACTGAAGAGCCTAATGATTTCTTGTCTTTCTTTTGAGGCATAGGCTAATCAATACATGAAATTGCATTAATGGGTTACACAGTTAAGGGCTCAACCTAAACAATTATTTGCCTTGATAGCAAAGCTGACCATTTATCGATAAGCATGGACGACGAAGTTCAGATAAGATTTCCTTCGCAAATCTTCATTCAGTAAGAATCGAGCAGACGACAAACGGTGGAATAGTTTCGTGCATGTACATTCTAACAGCCAGGACGGAGAACAAGTCAGGCTTACGGGTTTACGGAGCAGTTCGAAATAGGCTGGAGCAGGAAGGACGCATAGTTGCTCCCGTTGAAACTGAATCTAATATCAACCGAACTCTTTTAGAAGAATCTCAATGACGTTTGGTATCGCCTGAAATGTCTCTAGAAAGAGTAGCGGGCCCGGTGGGCTTCGGTCCCACGACAACTGGCTTCGGAGGCTTGTGCTATCCTGTGGAAAACAGCACCCTGTCCTGACTAGGCGACGGGCCCTGATTTTCAAGGAAACGAGGTCATATATGAAACATGGGTCATACTCTCTTCCTTGCGTGGCATCAGAATTGGGACAATATAGTCAGGCAGCAACCCATTCACTACGGTTGACAGAGACCACGGATACAGGATGTAATCACTAAAGCTATTTCGCATAGTAAAGCTACATAGCTTGATTGCATCTTCTTAATATTGGCTCATCAATCATATTCGTTACTTGAATCCGACAAAGCATGAAAATATGGTCAAAGAGTCGGAACTCCCATCTGCGCTTTTGGTATGTAAATGTAGGATTTGCGGACACGCATCACGGAATGAATGCGTCATAAAAAAGTGCCAATGCTGCGACTTGGAAGACATTTTTTCGATAGTTGCAGGCATCGAAGCTCACAACGTGCTCTAGAGTCTTCAAGCGTCGGACCCGTGAGCAAGTGGGAACAATATTTGCTATTAATGTAACATATTAGTATGAAAATTAGATAAAAAAATGAACATGCTACATTGCTTTACAAAAACGACAACAGTTATCCAAAAGTTATATATTTCAGGACTGCCTTCATTCTATTATGTACGCCAAGTTGTGCAGCGTGGAAATTTTGCAGAGTTACATCAAAGAAGTTAGCATGGGCGACATGCTTACAATCCAAGCCCTTGTTACGAACCCGCTTGACTGGCAGCACTTTTACGAGAAAGTTTCGACCATCCGCAAGGGCGACCGGACTGATTTTACCGTAGTTACTCGTGAAGGCGATAGAATAGTGGGAATTGCTGATGTTGTGGAGGTTGAAAAGTGGAGCAACCAAGGGAGGTATGGCTTCAAGCTAAAGCTCGACGTAAAGAAACAAAAATCGCTTACCGACAGAAGAATTAGAGGACCCGGTAAGATTGCAAAGACGCCGCCCGCAAAGGTCATAGAAGCCGCACACGAGGTACCTGCACAGGCAGTAGCGCCTGCGAATATTGTCACTGCTGTAACGCCCAAAGATATGAATGAATTCAGAGAAATGTTGAAGGGATCGCTGACAATGGATATTTCCAGCTAGCAATAGAAACAAAATTTTGTAGTAGATTAAACTTATTAGTCTACGGACTACGCTTAGCTAGAGTTGAAAAAGTTCAAGGTTTTCGCGGTGGATATTGATGGCACGCTTACAGAGAACGGCGGCGGAGTGATCCATCTGGGCGCGCTTGCAAAACTGCGTCACCTTGAAAAACTGGGATACAATGTCATTTATGTCACCGGAAGGTCTTCTATTGAAGCATACGTGCTTGCCGTGTTCGGCGGCACGACCCGCATTGCAGTAGGGGAAAACGGAGGCGCAATTACTCTGGCCCCGCAAGAGCACAGACTGCTAGCAAACAAGGACAAGTGTCAGGAAGGCTATGAAGTTTTAAGAAAAAATCTGGACGGCGTTCAGGTAAAGCCTGTCTTTCCGAGAATGACAGAGGTCGTGATGCTTAGAACGTTTGACCTAAAGGAGGGCCAGAAAATACTCGATGAAAATCACCTGTCTCTCTACTTGTCTGACAGCAAGTATGCGTACCACATAAACGAGAAAGGGATGGACAAGGCCTCTGGACTAAGGGAAGCATTGAAAATACTCAAGGCAGATCCGGAAGAGGCAATTGCAATTGGAGATAGCGAAACGGATATCCCCATGTACGAAGCGTGCGGCTGCAGCGTTGCGCTTGGCCACGCTGAGGAGAATGTCAAATCGCGCGCAAGGCATGTCGTCGAGGGACGAGAAGGCGCTGGACTTGCCGAGGCGATAGACTTGGTAGCGCTGGACTATCTTGGAGTGAAATCCGCCTGACTTTTAGGCTACTGAGGGACTCTGCTAGACAACTCGTCAACTCCACTATTGCAGCAATGGGCTACCCGGAAATTGAGTTTGACGTCTCTGAGCCTCCGCGAAAAGAATTCGGTGACCTGACCTGCAACGTTGCCTTCCAACTGGCAAAGCACGCCAAGAAGGCGCCTCCCAAGATAGCGTCAGAGTTTGCAGATGCGATGCAATCCGGATTAAAAGAAGGCGGTTACATCCAGTCGGCAGTCGCCCACCCTGCAGGCTATGTCAACTTTAAGGCAAACTATGCGATGCTTTCAAAGGAGACGCTCGGCCAAGTTCTTGGCAATCCAACAGGTTATGGATATCCGGAATCCGGTGCTGGCACACACGTATTGATTGAACACACAAGCGTCAATCCGAACAAGGCACTTCATGTAGGTCATATCCGAAACGTCATTATCGGTGACACGCTTTACCGACTCCTGAGAGCCACAAAAAATAAAGTTACTGTGTTTAACTACGTTGACGATTCTGGACTTCAAGTTGCAGACATTGTGATCGGATTCAAGTTCGTGGGCTTTGCCCTGGAGCCTCCCGCCGGCAAAAAATTTGACCAGTATTGTGGAGACGATGTCTACGTAAAGATAAATGAAATGTATGAAAAAGATCCGAGCCTTGCAGAGAAACGCAAGGTGGTGCTCCGGGAAATTGAGGAAGGCAAGTCCGATATTGCAAGGCTGGCCTCGGAAGTCACCTTGCGCGTCCTGACTGACCAACTCAAATCGTGCTGGAGGCTGAAGGCACGCTACGACCTTCTCAACTTTGAGTCTCACATCGTCGTTTCAAGGCTCTGGAGCGAATCATTCGAACTGCTGAAAGAGAGTGGGATTGCAAAGTATGAAACCGAAGGCAAAAACAAGGGTTGCTGGGTCATAGAGGCGGCGGACGAGGAAGACAAGGTCATCGTGAGAAGCGACGGTACGGCTACTTATGTAGCCAAGGACATTCCGTATGCAGCTTGGAAACTCGGCCTAGTCAGAGATCCATTTTCCTATACTGATTTCGCTCATCAGTCAGACGGCTCGGTGCTGTATGCCACTGCACTTGATGGAAAATCTATAGATCGCTCATTTAATGGAGGAGAGCGAGCGATAACAATAATTGATTCTAGGCAGGCTAGACTACAGAGAATAATTTCACAGGTTCTTTCCAAAATTGGAGCGACCGGCGGGGCGCGTGAATATCAACATCTCGGATACGAGGCAGTCACGATAAGTGCCGAAACTGCAAAAGCCCTTGGAATTGACATAGGCGAAAGAGAGTCCGTGCATATGTCGGGCAGAAAGGGCATCTATGTTAATGCAGACTATGTCATGGATACGCTTCATTCAAAGTCATATTCGGAGGTGAAGATTCGAAACCCTGATTTTGACGAGCAGACTCTTCATGCGATTGCAGAGGAAATCGCTATCTCGGCATTGCGCTACAACATGATAAGACAGGATTTGGACAAGATAATCACCTTTGACATAAAAGAATCGCTCAGCGTGGAAGGTGACACCGGCCCGTACCTGCAATACGCGTACGCCAGATCTCAGAGAATACTTGAAAAATCCGGGCAGGCAATCGGCGAAACAAGCTACGATTCTCTGACGCATGAAGCCGAAATCGCGCT
>JAKEIF010000120.1 GCA_022545875.1 Nitrososphaera sp. | reverse complement strand
TCTCCGATGTTGATGATGTGGTAGATATCGGATCAAGGAAGCGCGGAGAACCCGCGCTCTAAAAATTCTTTTATTGTTCTGAAATCTTTTCTATTGCTTGGCTTGCGTTAAGCATCCCTTTTCGCTTGGCGTAAAGCTCAAGCAACTTCAGCTGATCCGGAGTAAAGCACACCGGCATGGTTCTTTCTTTCATGGTGCAATTACAGCATGCGCAAGATTATAACTCTTTCTAGGTATTCTAAAGTGCAGCATCGCCTTCTTCTTTGCTTCCAATGTCATACGCTTCGACGACATCATAAACAAAGATCTTGCCATCGGATGCAGAGCCTGTACTGATCTCTTTTAGCAAATCCTTGATGATTTTGGGTGCCAGGGCGTCCGAAACTAAAAGCTCTATCTTGGTGCGAAATCCAAATTCTGGCACATATCTCATAACCCCTCTGCCCACAGAAACAGGTTCTCTCTTCGCCCTTCCGCGTCCCTTAATGTCATAGAATGACATACCACCAACCTTGTGCCGGTGGAGGATCTCATTGACCTCTGCAAGGCGCTCTTGGGGAATTATTACGTCGAGCCTTTTCATGCCGGATCAATTACCCCGTATGCAAGGTATTAAGCGTTATCAATTCCACAAATTCTATCATTTTAGCATGATTTCTCTGCCCTATGTTACGCTTGTTCCACTTTCAAACTGGCGATGCTTGACCAAATCCTGTTGATTCTGAAATGGCTTGCCACACCTGTCGCAAATAAAGTTGGACATCGCAGTCGGCGTCACCTCTGGATAATCCTTCCGCTCTTCTTGCTCGTTGGCCGCTTCGCGATCTTTGATGCTGCCTCCCGCGTCTGTGGGCCTTATCCTGACATCCGGGTTCGTTCTGGTCTCATCCGACATCTGGTGTTCCATTTTTCTGCCGGTGTTTTCCTCGAGTGATTTTTGGAGATGGTATTGATCCCTGTACTCAAAATGGCCATCAAGGCTTTCGAAAAGCGCAATTACATCGTCCCCTGCCTTTATGCGCCTAGCGTGATCAATGATTGTATGTTTAAAGGCTGGAAATTGGAGCTTGCTCAAAAGAGCTACCGAACTGTCGATAAATGACGGGTCCTTGACCGCCCTATCGACGGCGCGGTTAATTCGCGATGCATCATGCGTCGGCCTGTGCCTGCTGGCGCCTACGAACTTGTCTTTCATCTGAAACGATAGAACCATAAATCTGATAACGGTTTCAGGCTAATTGGCCTCCCTTGATACCTATGTCCTTTTATCTTATGGGTCATATTACTAGCATATGGGATTCCTTGACAAATTACGTGGAAAAAAGGATCAGATACAAAAGGAAGTGGTGAGGGATGAACCAGCTCCTAGCGAGAAGCAAACGACAGCAGGGCGCAAGATCAAGCGATACACATCCGAAGGCAAGCCCGTATATGACTAGCCTATCGTGGCGCCCTCATGAAATAGCCGTCACGTAGTATCTACTGTTTAGCAGATAGGCCGCCGTCGATCATGATTACGCTGCCCGTTATCCATCGTGCGTCGTCTGAGCAGAGGTAAGCGGTAGCTCCCGCGATGTCCTCCGGCTCGCCTATGCGGCGAAGAGGGAATGTCGATTCGAGTATCTTTTTGGCATTTTCATCCTGCAGGTAAGGCTCGATTATCGAACTTCTTATCGTGGAAGGACACAGGCAGTTGCTTCTCACCCCGTACTGGCCATACTCCACTGCTATGCTCTTTGTGAACATGATTATTCCCGCCTTTGTGACCCCGTAGACAGACAAGGGAACTTTAGGAATCGAACGGATTCCGAGCACTGATGAAATATTTACGATGCTGCCGCTGTTGTTCTTCATCATCAGCGGCAGTACAGCCTTTGTCATCCTGAAAGTTCCAAGCAGGTTAGTATCCATGAGCTCATTCCACTGATCGTCCGATGTCTCATGAAAAGGGGCAGGGTCGTTTATCATCCCTGCATTGTTGACCAGGATGTCAACCTTGTCAAATGTAGAGATGGTCTGCTCGATGGCGAGCAGTACTTCGGCCTCTTTCGTAATGTCTGCGACGACGGTTATCACATTATTCTTGTCGGGAATTTCGGACGCGACTTTTGCCAGCCTGTCCCTGTTCCTGCCAATGAGAACTACTTTGCAGCCATCCGACGCCAGTCTCTTTGATATAGATCTGCCGACGCCTCCTCCTGCTCCGGTAACCAGCGCGACTTTTCCCTTCATCCCGCTCATATGATATTCAAGTCCACTATGCGACAGCTATTCTTTTAAAGTATTTGACACTCCGCCCTGTTGGCTCGATAATGAAATGGCTGACAATACTGCAGCTTCGAGCTCGGCAATAACCAATGCATGATCCGACGGCTCGCTCTTAAAGACCGCACCTGCCGCGTACGCGTGCCCCCCGCCCTCAGGCAATCTTGCGGCAACGTCGCGGCAAGATATCGAGTCATTATTCCTTCGAATGCTCACCTTCCCTTTTGGGCTGTAAAACATTACCAAGTCGGCCCCCGTCTTTGCAAAGACTTCCTCAGAGAAAAGGCTGCTATTCAGGTATGGCGAAGACTGGACGTAGGCCACATTGTACTGGCCGGCTGGCTTTACCTGCATCGTAGAGAGCACTTGGTCCTTCGCTTCATCGCGCAGTTTAGAGTAGCTGGCATAGTCAGTCTGCATTCCTACATCCCAAAGAATGCCGTTTGCCGACTTGTGTGCAAGCTCGAGCATCCTGTTGTAAAAATCAGGGAAAGTCTGGTAGTATCTGATTAGCTCAGTTATGGGCGTAAGGTATTGATCTTTGGTGAAAAAGTCCATCGTGTGCGCCATAGAGGCAAGCTGCCCCGCCAATTCGTTTCCTTGAAGTAGCTGCTCGTACATCAGGTCGGATGCGCACTTTTTTCCGGATGCATCAAGGACGAGCTCTGCGAATTGGCCGGCTGCTCGTACGGCAGATTCAGACCACGGATG
>JAKEIF010000119.1 GCA_022545875.1 Nitrososphaera sp. | reverse complement strand
GGGGCATCCAGCATCTGAAAAGAAGGCGTTTATGATTAGGGAGAAGGACTGCATATTCTGCATCGCGTGTGAGAACGTCTGTCCACCTCAGGCTGTCAAGATATTCAAGAAGGGCTAATATCCTGATTAGAAGGATTTAGCCGCATTGGCAGAAATATATGCAGTTGTGGCAACAGGCGGGACTTTTGACGAAATCCATATTGGGCATATTGCATTGCTGTCAAAGGCATTTGAAGTTGGCAACAAGGTCATAATCGGGGTTTCAAGCGATGAATTTGCAAAGAGCCGCGGAAAAAAATTAAACCACGATTATGGCAAACGGGTCTCAAATCTGAGAAACACAATCTCTTCGGAATTTGGCAAACCCAATTACGAAATTGCGAGACTGGATGCGGATTTCGGCCCCGCCGTTACGTCTGGCGACGTTTCAGCTCTGGTAACTAGCAGCGAAACTCGGAACAAAGGAACGGCGTTGAATGAAATGAGAACCAAGCGGGGACTTAAACCAGTTGTGGTGATTGCAGTTGAGCTTTTGAAGGCAGAGGACGGTTCCCCGATTTCCTCTACTCGTATCAGGGCTGGCGAAATTGATCATGAGGGAAAATTAATCCGCAAAAAGAGCAAGGGAGACGATTCAGGTTCAACAGATGGCCCTTCTAATGCGCTACGTCTTGTCGATTAAGGCATCAACGCAAATCAACAATGTTTGATTAACAGCATTTTATCTACATCAAGCAAGCTTGATCGATGTACCCAGAAACACCCATTGATTATGCTACAGGCAAGATAATATCCGGTGTTAACAACCTGCGCGAGGGATTGGATCCCGACATATTGGCCTACTGGTACAAGCGTGTCGAAGACAAGTCCAGGGAAATTGTTCCATCGCATCTGAAGGATAAGGTCCATTTTGAGCAGGACAGGATACTTTGGATGAAGTTCAAAATGGATGTATCTAAAAGGGCGGTCCCATATGTCATGCAAGTGATTGAAGAATGCATCCCCCTGATGCCGTACTCTACTGGTCTTTATTTCAGAAAGGTGCAGGAAATACTGACCGATGAAATGAACAAGGAATTGTGCTAGTCTAGCTCGATTGCGACCGCTCCACCAGATGAGCGGCTGGAATGGATTGTCACCTTGCCCTCGACGACATCTGACAAGAATTTGCGAAGGTTTTCGGCATCAGGCTTGCCTTTCAGCAATATTGCGTGAGACGACTTGTCTTTCAGCTGTATGACAACTTCATTCCCAACGACAGTTGCGATCCCGGCAAGCCAGACGGTGCCATCCTTTTGTATAGATAGCAGACTGGCTAGCTTTTCCGCCTCATAGCCGTCTTCACACTCAAATCTTTGCGTCTTCATTTTTCAAAAGGTTTTCCATCGAACATGAACTTGTCAACGACATCCTTTGCCTTCTCGCGTCGCTTCTTGAATTCTATTATGAAGGGCTTTGCTCCCTTTGACAGGTCGGATTTGCATTCTCCGCAAAGCAAGTTCCCGCTTTTGCACCTGAGCATGCGCTCGTCGGATTGCTTCTCTGTATCGAAAAAGTACCTAAGGTACCAAAATACGGGGCAGCCAAGTGCATTGGCGCCAAGCTCGCGCTGGAGCGCAACGGTGGGCTGTCCTCCCGTAAAGGCCGTAGAGATTTTCTTGTCTACTGCTTCTGGCTCGTCTGAAGTAAATATGGCCGTCTCGGGCTTTGAGGAAGACATTTTGCCGAGCATTCCAAGCCCTGGCAGGAATTTGCTGTGAATTTGCGCGGGTTTGTAATAGCCCATCCTGTCCGCAACATCCCTAGTCATTCGCCAGTATGGATCTTGGTCTATGGCGGCGGGGATTAGCACTGGTACAGGTTTTCCCTCCATAACGGAGGGCAGGAAGCATGGCGCCGCCTGTACAGGCGGAAATCCTATCATCCCAATGTTTGTAGAGTTTGTAAAGCCGAAAACGGCCTTTGCAGTTGAGAAAGTTATCCGCTTGGCGACCTCTGTCGCAAGAGGATAGAGATGCTGGATGTGCTTTGTATCCACTATTATCTTTGTCCGGCGCGGATTGAATCCGATGGCAATTATGTCCAAGATGTTCTCGTAGGTAAAACGCTCAATCTGTTCCCTCGTTCTTTCCTGGCCGTAGAGGAACTTTTCGTCATCGGTGAGCTGGAAGAGAAGATTAGAGTTGAACTTGTCCTGCAGATACTTTGTGAACATCCAAGGCATGACATGCCCCATGTGGACCATGCCCGAAGGGCCCCTTCCCGTATAGAGGTAAAAGTCTTCACCCTTCTCTTTCTTGCTTAGAATCCAATCAAAGTCTCGGTGAGAGAAAAAGTAGCCCAGTTTGAGCATCGGATGGATCTCGCCTGTTAGCTTGTGCACTTTCTGCAGGAGCTCAGCTGATACAGGCTGTGTACCAAATTTTTCGATCAGCTTGCCATAGTCGACCTCGCCTTCGACTTCCCAGGGGGTGACTTTGAAAGCATCGTCGCCCGGGATCTGATCGCTAGGGTCGGCATGATCCATCTTTCCACTGTCACTACGTCAAGGTTTAAAAAGTGTTGTTTTCGCTGCTACAGTTGACCCATGAGCACCGGCGGAGAGGCACTTCATCCAATCGAGCGGGCGATACTAAAGGTGTTAAGTGCAAGCCAGACCGGCTCGATCGAATCGCTATCAAAAATCACCGGCCTTGATATCGATCAGGTGCGCCGCGGTATAGAGTGGCTCAAGTTCAAGAACTTGGTTTCGGTCATAGAGTCTAGTACGATTACAGCTTCTTTATCTGAGTCCGGCATTGTGGCGGCTGAATCCGGCTTGCCTGAAAGACGGCTGGTCAACGCAATTGGTAATGACGCGGCGACATTAGGCGAGGTAGTCGCCAGCGGAAAAGTCCAAAAAGACGAAGCAAATGCCGCCATTGCCGCTGCGAAACGCAACGGCTGGATACAGTTTGGCCAAGGTGCCAGGATGTCTGTTACAACAGCGAGCCAATCTCCAGAGGAACGGATTCTTCAAAAGTTGC
This sequence comes from Nitrososphaera sp., assembly GCA_022545875.1. Taxonomy (GTDB): domain Archaea; phylum Thermoproteota; class Nitrososphaeria; order Nitrososphaerales; family Nitrososphaeraceae; genus Nitrososphaera. The sequence goes on along the minus strand of JAKEIF010000119.1, from coordinate 333 downwards.
GCTCGGGCCCACTTGAAATATCAACGCTGACTGATGAGGAGAAGATAGGCTACGGGCTTCTTGCCAGAAGACCGGGATATGTTCAGCAGCGGGAAGCAAAGGATGTTCAAGTCTCCCTGACCGACGACGGAAAATCTGCCGCTGAATTGGCAGGCAGTGAAACACTAGAGCGTAGGCTCACTCCTGAAATGATCACTTCAGGCAGGTGGAAAGAAGTAAAACTTGCGCCCCTTGACGTTGAGGCGCCTGCACCTACGTCATTCCCCGGGAGGCGCCATCCACTCGTAGAGGTCATTGAAGAAATAAAAGAGATTTTTGTCGGCCTTGGTTTTG
>JAKEIF010000118.1 GCA_022545875.1 Nitrososphaera sp. | reverse complement strand
TTTCTTTATGTCTTGAATCAGAGCAATGAGAATCAGGTAGTTTGAATGGCCGCAGGTTGGCTCGTCTCACACTTTTATTCTTGATTTGTATAATAGTATTCAGTGCGAAGGCATTTGATCTCATGTGATTGTGGAAACGTTATTGAGTGCATAGAGGAAGACGAAGCAATCAAACCAAAATTCAGGAGCATATCCGGCAATCTCCGACTGAGATGTAATGACTGTGGCAAAGAACATGAAGTCCTTCTCCGACACAACATTGCCAAATTCATTGGAGCGACCGCATCATTCAAGGAGATTTTGTAGTGCCAAGTTATTTTCCAGATGTGCAGGCAGCATACTGCTAACAAATTAGTGGTTGCTATTAAGATTAACTTGGCTTTTCATTTACAACTGCAGATTATAGCACATCGAGGGCAGGATAAACCGAGGATTGCTGGAATGTTAGTTGTCAGCATAATAGCAAGGTCGCTTGTTGCATCACCAGAATAGAGGGTCTAACCTGCAAACTTGGTATTTTCAAGACATAATTCACGTAAGTCAAGATTCACTACCTCGTGAACAATGTTGTTTCTGCAGGAATATCAAGGACCGAGAAGCCAGGCGGGGTATCGCCATTCTCTAGCGAGTCTAATTTTTCATAATCCTATTCGCAGAATCTTAATTAAAGCATCGGATGTTCTAATGAGAATAGGATCCAAATGCAGCTTTTGATGTCCATCATGTACTGCATAAGTGATGCGCCTTGATAGTAAAGCCCAGCGGGATTTCACATAATGCACTCATGCTAGTTCCAGAGGATGCAGACGATATTTTTACGCTGAGGCGCATCATCGAAAACGGGGACAGCATAATAGCGGATACTAGCAGAGTCGTAAAACAGATAAAAGAATATGGGAGGCCCGACAGGGGCGAAAGAGTCAAGGTCCGCGTTTCACTACAGGCCGAGCAAAGCCAGCTGGATGCAGCTGTTGACAGGCTGAGGATAACCGGCACTATCACTGAAACAGACAATGAACTGGTTTCAAAGGGCACGGGTCATTCCCTTTCGGTTCAGTCCGGCGACAAGATAGTTGTGGACAAGGGGAGAAGATGGCAGGATTATGAACTAAAGATGCTCAACAAGTCAGGTACAGGAGGAGCATTTATTCTCGTGGCAATTGACACGCAAGAGGCGGCAGTTGCAAGGGTCTCAGGCACCCATGTCAAGGTTATTCCAAATATCTATTCCGGACAGAGTGGCAAGCGGTACCAGACCAAGAATAATCCAAGCATCGATACGTTCTTTTCAGACATTGGCAAAACGATAGCATCGATCCATACTGAAGGCGATACCGTGCTAATCTTTGGTCCGGGCGAAACAAGAAGACGCTTTTTCAATTCAATTGCGAGCAAGACAGAAATTCCGAAGGAAAGCATCAAACTTGTGGAGGGAGTAGATGTTGCCGGGGAAGATGGCATCTTTGTATTTTTGCGATCCGCTGCGATGAAGGAGGCGATGGGTGCGAGCAAGTTAGCTTCAGTCTCTTCCCTTTTGGATCAGGTGATGCTGATGGTAAACCGCGGCGAGAAAAAATTTGCCATGGGCCTGAAGGAGGTTTCAAACGCCGCAGGCTTGAAGGCCATCGAGACCGCCGTTTTTTCTGATTCCATATTTACAACTGCAAATGAGGATGAGGTCGTAAAGATGCTAAATTCAATCGAAAGCTATGGTGCCAAGACCTTTGCCGTGGACTCGTCTACAGACATTGGTCTTCGAGTTTCATCACTTGGAGGAATTGTAGCGATTCTTCGCTACGCGCTTCGCTGACGTTTCTGCCATAAGCCAAGAGAGATACGGTTTGGCCAAGTCCTTGACGCCTAGCTCGATTATTTCCGGGACTTCGTAAGGATGGTGTTTCTCTATGGCTTTCTTTAACTCTGTGGCGGATGCATTAGTTGTCTTGAAGAGTGCCAGATATTCCTCGTGGTCTTCCCGTTTTCCCTTCCATGAGTACATCGACTGGATTTTCATATAGTTTACACATGCGCAAAGCCTTGCATTTAGCACCTTTTGGGCAAGATCCCTTACGGCTCGCTCGTCTGAAAAAGTCGAGATTAAAACGATTCCCCTCTCCTTCATCCTTGTCCTGCTTGGATGTCGCGAGTTATAAAACATCTACGCAGACTAGATCGTCTGGCAGAGCGGATTAGCCTTCATTACAATAAAGTCCTGGTTAGTCATGTTCTTTGACATTACTTTTTCAAAGTC
>JAKEIF010000117.1 GCA_022545875.1 Nitrososphaera sp. | reverse complement strand
CCGCACCAGAAAGCGGCAGGATCATGTGAAAGTTGACCTTGATCGCGCATACGTGTTCTTGCACCGATGCTATCGTCCTTTCGGCAAAATCTTTGATATGGACCACAGAGGGCGCTGGATCAATTGCAAGTATAATTCTGCTTTTCTTTTCAGCAGCGGCGTGGGCAATTCTTTCGCGATAGGGTTTAGCCATATGTCTTGACCAGCGGATGATCGCCTTGAAGCTTTACTACCTTGAGGTAGATGTATCCGTGCTCATCCAGCCTTGATGAGAATACTGGACGCTCGTTTTTTAGGCTAGAGTAGCGAAGAAACGGCTCCTTTGGTTCCTCGTCAAGAACGACATAGTAAAAGTACGAAATCGAATCGTTGTCGTTTGTGCTCATAGGCGAGCCAAGCACCAACTTGCCTTCACTTTCGCGGAACATGAACAGCGGCAGCGGCGGCTCGTCAAACATTGTCTTGTATGCCGCGACCTTTGCCAGGCTCGCGACATCCTTGAGCTTTATCACCGTGTATCCAGATTTCTTGTCCACCTTGGCCGACCTTGTCAACGTCGGCGGGAATTTGTCGACATTTAGTATAGGCGAATAAACAAACGTCGGGTTGCCTACCGATTCGGCGAGAAGCGCCTCTTCGATGCCGTTTGATATTCTGTAAGCCAGGTACTGACCCGCAGGCTGCTCAGACTTGGCGTAATATATCACTGCCCTGCCGTTGATAATGTCTGCCTGCGCTGCAAGGACATTCTCCTTGTTAAAGACAAGCGAAAAAGCTGGAAGCGGGATCCGCTCTAGCGCGCACACAAGCCTCGCAAAATCCTTGATACCTGCCAGCGCGATGTAGCATGGTGCTTTGAGCGGCAAATCGCCCTAGTGTGGGATCCAACAGTATTAAAGTCATACGCATTGGGTGTATTTGTTGGCCGGGAAGGTCGAAGAGCTGGTGGCACAAGCAAGGTCGATAATTTCTGGCGACGATCAGAGCAGGTCAGCCCTATGGCGCGCCTATGTAGCAATTGAATACGCGATCCTTGATCTGAAACTACGCAAAAAAATAGAAGGAGCCCCTCTGCCAGCCAAAGTTGGAAAAAAGAAAATTGATCTCGCGCTGGCCCGCTCGCTTGCCGAAAAAATTGATGTCGGGTCAGATGACACAAAATTGCTCTACGACCTCCGCGCCTGCAGGGATGTGCTAAAATCACTAGTGGCGAGCTACGACCGGCGGTCTACAACGTCATAGATTTCTGGCCCTGTTCCAATCAAAGTAACCCTCAGGCCCGTCTCGCCCTCGATACCTTCGATAAATTTTCTTGCCTCAGCAGGCAGCTTGGAAAAATCCTGCACACCTGCCGACTGCGGGTAAAGCACATCGAGCTTTGTCACTGCGAGCTGTGTCCCGCTGTTTAGCCTTATTGCCCTCTTTGCCAGATCCATGTCAAACGGAGACGCCCGACGCTGCCTGCCTGTGACGCTTCCGTATTCTAGCCAGCCCCGCGTCTTTGCTTCTTCTTCGCTGATCTCGTTGTTTAGCGGTCCACCTCCAACCCTGGTGACATAGGCCTTGAACACAACGAGGACATCGTCAACCCTTTTCGGGCCAATGCCCACATCGGCACAAATGCCCGATGCAGTGACATCCTTTGAAGTCACGTAAGGATAGCCACCGTGGAAGAGTGAAAGGTATGTGCCCTGGGTGCCCTCGACGATCACGTTTTCCTTGCTGTCCAGAGCGTAATTCACAGAGTTGCTCACGTCTTCGATGTAAAGTGATAATTCCGGAATATCCTTTGCAAGCTTTAGAACTCGCAACGCCCTGTCAGAGTTAGCAGGCCCAGTTCCGGTACCCGTCGTGCCCACCGTGCTCTTCAAGTGGTCCTCACTCTTGTCACGCTCAATGTGTGATTGCTCTATGATCCCGCACTGGCCGTCGATGTATGTGCGATCATCTGCGCCAAACATTGCGATCTCGTCTTGAAGCACCTGTGGGTTTACAAGCACGCCGGCCCCAATTAGCAGGCGCGTCGAGGGGCTAAGGGCTGCGCTTGGCAGCATCCGCACCTTGTATGTTTTGCCTTCAAATGTAAAAGTATGTCCCGCGTTTGGGCCTACGCCACCCCTGACAGCTATGGAAGCATTATCCTTTCTTGCAAGGTACGCAACTATCTTGCCTTTCCCTTCGTCTCCATAAAAACCGCCCACCGTAACAAGACACGGCATTTCTGCACTGATGTCATATCGTGTCGATATTTAATCCTGATGTGCGAGAAAATAAATTCCCCGCCTGCAAAGTGGAAGCCGTGCCAGATAACAACGCTGCAGGAAACATCATCCAAATCCTTGCGAACCTGCCAGATTTTTTGAGAAAGCCCATGATACAGGGACGACTCAAAGAGTTTTTTTCAATGACAGAAGAGAACAGGCACGAAACTATCGCAATGGCACTTGCTGCAGCCCCTACGATCGATCCTGGCAAGCTTGCGATCTTGGTCAAGACTTGGCTTGAAGTTATCTCTGACTTTGATCCCGGCAAGAGGTCGGCCCTATTCAAAGTCTATTCAGAGCAGGTGCTTGCTAATCCTGGGCCCCTGCAAAAGATGGACTTTGCATCGCTTACCCAGTCATTCACGTCGCTTGACAGCCAACAGCAGCAGGCGATAACTGATTCCCTTCATGAAACCTTGTTTGCCATTCCGAGGAGGCAGGAGATCCTGAAATTGATACCTGATCAGGCCCAGCGAGCGCTAAAGCTGAAAAGCTAGGTCAGTGCATGTGATCCGGCTTTGTCTCTGGCTTTTTTTCCAGCTCGCCTTCCGACTTTTCAAGCCCAAAGAATATCCGCTCATACTTGCGCAGAGCTTTCCTGTGTTCGGGCAACGACATGTCGAGCCTCATTTCGTTCATTACCATTACAGCATAAGTGGTCCACTCCTTCCAGCAAGCGGCGCATGATGGATACTTGTCGGCCGCAGGGTCTTCGGGGGCCTCATCGATTGACTTGCCGCATTTTAAACAGGTCTTGGTCATCCAGCTAGAGAGCTGCGCCTCGATTTTATAAATTGTCCAGATCCGAATTTCTCCGACGCTGGTTTTCTAGCCCAAAAGTCGGCATTTTTGAATACTAGTCTAAGAATTACGGTTTAGAATTATATCATAATAATAAATATTTACGATAATCATTAAATGTAATTCTGGTGAAGAAAGGCTATGAGAACCGTAGCTATCGCTACAACTGTCGTGATATTGATGATTCTGGCAACAACTAATGCCTACGCCGTCGAATTCGTTTTTGACCCGCATTCCGGAGACGCAACAAAGAAGGTCGATTTTCTCGTTCCTGCGGCGCTTGTGGTCATTGCACTGGTTCTGGGGGGATTGATCATAGCCCTCGAAAGAAGAAAGGCAAAGGGCATCTGGTTCTCAAACAGCGGGACGCTAAAGTAGCTAGAAGAGCGGCTTTTTCATGTTTGACCCGCAACTGCCACACTTGGCGCCCTTGACTTCTTGCCCGCAGGCCAGGCAGACGTACTTTAGCTTGACCCTGCCACCCGAATACCCGCCGGCCGTTTCGTCGCCAAAGCCAAATGATCTCATTGCCCTCAGCTGGCGTCGCCTCATGTAAAACATGATGCCGACAAGCACCGCGATGTTGGCTGCAAGGCCGACCAAAAACCCAAAAAAGTAGCTGACTACTAGACCTGTCCCCAGACTGGCTCCAATAAGCAGAATTTGTCTCTTCAATACTGGCTTGAGGGTACCGTCCATCAAAAAATATACGCCCTCTTGGCTTAAGAACCTATTTCCAGATCGCGCCCTACCTGCAACAACTTTATTATACTTTCCAGTGCCAATTTCCTTCCGTGAAGGTCAAGTGCCCGGACTGCAAGGAGATAGCCGAGCTCGCCGACGACTTTTCCTTTGTAAAATGCTCAAAATGCTCCTTTGACATGACGTATGGCGATTACGTAAAGTACATAGCCTACAAAGACGCCCGCTACAAAGACATCCTAAGCGACTACAAATAGGTTAAAAAATTGGAAAAACGCTGAAAAATCCAGTTGGCCTTTGACGCTTTTGAGCTCAGCATGAACCTGCTAGGGCTAGGCATCTCTGCGTTCATTGGGCGGTTTGCATACGCCGGCTACAGCGCGATATCCAGCCCCAATCTTCTCCGGCTGACATTTGCGTTCATTTCAATCGCCGCGGGGTTTGTCTTGTTGGCAACAGCAGAGTTTGTCGAGCCGGTAGACTATTCAAGAGTCATAGCAACCACCGGCCTAGGCCTTCAAGCCGTAGGCTATTTTTTCATAGCGTTTTCCCACAGTCTCAAGTCGTTTGACTTTGCGCCACCCAAGTATTTTGCATTCATTCCCCTCACGATCGCGCCCTTTGTCATTCCTGGAAATTCAATAGAACATCTTGTAAGGTCAATTTCTTTTATTCTATTAGTATATGTGTCGATTGAAACAATGGCATCGTATATGCAGAACAGGAGGACTAGTACCCTCATGATAGGTTCGGGGCTAGGAATGCTGGCCCTCGCGGAGATCATTGCATGGTACAGTTTTGTGTACCCGGGAGCCTTCTTTTACGTGGCAATTGCGATCAAAATAGTTGGCTTTGGGTTATTGTTCGTGCCGTTCTCAAAGTTCGGTCTTGCAAGCGGCTTGAGTGGGAGGTTTAGCAAAGTTGGCGGCATATAGGACTCACGTCAGCATCATAGCAGACATCCTGTCTACTGCAAAGCAGTACAGCTATGAAGGGTATGACGATGGTGCCTCGGTGACTCACCTCATACGAAAGGCAAACGTCCCTCACCAGCGGT
>JAKEIF010000116.1 GCA_022545875.1 Nitrososphaera sp. | reverse complement strand
TGCCGGCAGCGGGATGGTTTCAAGGGTTTGCAATTATTTCAATAAAGAAACAATATCCAGGCCAGGCGAGAAAGGTCATGATGGGTCTCTGGGGCATGGGACAGCTGTCGCTGACAAAGATGTTTGTTGTTGTCGATAGCGACGTGAACGTGCATGACATGGACGATGTAATATGGGCCCTGACGACCAGAGCTGATCCTGCCCGAGACACAATGATTATCAACAACACTCCCACCGACACACTTGACCCGGCTTCTCCGCTGGTAAACCTTGGGTCAAAGCTGGGCATTGACGCGACTACAAAGACACGTGAAGAAGGATACACGCGCGAAATCCAACAGTTGGCGGTCGCAGATGAACCGACAACGCAGCTGGTCGACCGCAGATGGTCAGAGTACTTTAATGGTACTTTATGATCCTATACGAGTTGTCCCGTTCCGCTACCCTAAATCCGGCCTGCTTTACCGCGGCAATTATCTTGCCAGAAGTCAGCTCTGTGGACCTTGCCCCTGTCGCGCTCACTACCTCTTCTCCTATCAGGGTGCCTCCAAAGTCATCTGCGCCGTAGTTTAGCGCAAGCTGCGCCATTCCTATTCCATTAGTCAGCCATGAAGACTGGAGGTGATCAATGAGGCCGTTGAACATTATTCGGGAAATTGCAATCATTTTGAGCAGCGAATGGCCGCCAGACGGATACTTGATCGACCCTTCGGCCTGGATCTCTGTCTTGTTTGGCTCAAAGCTCCAAGGGACAAAAACCATAAAGCCGCCGGTTTTTTCCTGCAGCTCTGCAATCTTCATGATGTGGCTGGCCCGCTCTTTTTCGGTTTCAACCGTTCCGTACATCATTGTGGCTACAGACTTTAGCCCGATTTCGTGGGCTTCTTCCATTATCCGGAGCCATTCATGGCTCCTTATCTTGAGCGGGCTTATCTCGTCCTTTACCCGGTCTTCCAATATTTCCGCGCCCCCTCCAGCAAAAGTGTCCATGCCAGCGGCTTTCAGCCGAGATAACACTTCTCTTGTGCTTGACCTTTCCACTCTGGATATCATGTCAACTTCGGACGGGGAGAGACCATTTATCCCCACCTCGGGGCACTTTGCCTTTATTGCGCGGAAAGCGTCCTCATAATACTGCAGATTAAGGTTCGGGTTGTGGCCTCCTTGTATCAGAACCTGGGTTATCCCAAACATTTCCCGCGAAGTCGCCACGCGCCTAACGATTTCTTCTATAGGCACCGTGTATGATTCTTCATGGCCGGGAGGACGGTAAAATGCGCAGAACTTGCAGTAGGTTACGCAGACGTTCGTGTAGTTGAGGATGATGTTGTTGATAAAAGTTATCGTGTCGGCAAACTTTTTCTGCCGCAAGATGTTGGCCACTAGGCCCATAGAATAGACATCGTCGGACTTTACGAGCCTAAGGCACTCGTCAAATCCAAGCCTCTGCCCGGAAAGTGCAGCCTGTAGAATGTCGCTGATCTCAGACCTGCCTAGAAATTCCTGTAGCAGACTGGCACGCAAGTATAAACATGACCTTGCAGTCGCCAATGCTATTTATTCGTTCAACTATCTTGTACAAGAATTTATAACGACCATATGACCATCTTTCATTGATTGCTAAAGAGCGACTCTGAAGGCGGCACGCCGGCGCTGGAGAAGGCACTTGCCGGAGAAGAGTTGTCGTACAGCGACGGGGTCCAGCTTATGCATGACGAAAACTTGTTTCTCCTTGGGTCGGCCGCCGATAGAATCAGGCGCAACCTTTGTGGCGATGTCGTGACCTTTGTCGCCTCATACTATCTCAACTATACCAACGTCTGCGCTGCCAGTTGCCCACTTTGCGCGTTCTACCGCAAGGGGACGGAAAACGATGCCTATACTCTTACGGCCGAGCAGATCGTGGCGAGAGCAAAGGAAGCGGTGGACCAGCTCGGTGCGACAGAGCTCCACATAGTAGGCGGCTTTCATCCAAAGCTGGGTCTTGACTACTATGAGAAAATGATTCAAGCAATCAAGGCAGAGAAACCACAGGTCAAGGTCAAGGCATTCACTCCAGCAGAGATATTCTTTATCGCGCGGCTAACAAAGAACTCAGTCAAGGAGGTCTTGTTGCGGCTCAAGGACGCGGGGCTCGACGCGCTGCCTGGAGGAGGCGCAGAAATTTTCCACCCAGACACGAGAAAGAAAATAGTCATAGGCAAATGCTCAGGTGAAGAATGGCTTGACGCGGCTCAACAGGCCCATGAGCTTGGCTTGCGCAGCAACGTCACAATGCTTTTCGGCCACGTGGAAAAACCAGAGCATGTAGTTGACCATGTTATCAGGATCAGGGAATTGCACAAAAGGACAAAAGGCTTTACCACCTTTATCCCGCTCAAGTTCAGTCTTGAGAATACCGAGCTTGAGCAGAAGGGTCTAGTCACCGCAGAAAGTCCCTCACCGTACGACCTTAGGGTAATTGCCGTGTCACGACTTCTCCTCGCCAATGTGTTGAACAATGTTTCTGTATACTGGGTTGCCCTTGGCAAGAAGGTGGCACAGGTTGCACTCTCTTACGGAGGAAATGATATGGTAGGTACCGCTCACTCTGAAGAGATATTCAAGGCTGCTGGCAAGTCCTCGGGAACCTCGCTTGAAGAGCTCGCAAATATGGTGCGAGAGATAAAGCGTGAGCCGGCGCAGCGTGATACTTTCTTTAACATCATCCGCACGCTCTAGATCACATCAACAGTGACGTTGTGCTTGATAATCCCCCGGTCCTTTGCCATTTCAAACATTGTTTTGATTGCTTCCTTGCCCTGCAGACCCATATCCAGAGTTAAGTCGTTGACGTACATCTTGACGAATCTTGTGATGGTCTCCTTGGGCTGGCCCCTTCCATATTGCATCGCATACTCCACAGCCTGATCAATGTTGTCAAGACCGTAGGCAATAGACCTTGTAAACATGTCGCTAAATTCCGCGATTGCTTCTCGAGACATTGAGCGGAGGCTGGCGACATTAATCCCGAGTGGAACTGGCAGCCCACCTGTCGCGCCTGTCCACCATTTGCCTAGATCGATTACCTTGAAGAATTTCTTTTGGTCATACGTTATCTGGGCCTCGTGTATTACTAATCCTGCATCGACCTTGCCAGAACTAACGGCGTCGGGGATCTTTTCAAATGACAATTCATGGGCGTCGAATTTCCCAATTGCCAGCATTAGGAGAAGGTAAGCAGAAGTCAGCTTGCCGGGGATTGCAATCTTTGCGCGCTTTAGCTGATCTACCGTCATTTCATTTTTCGCAAGTACTATCGGCCCATAGTCCAGGCCAAAACTGCTGCCGCTTTTCAGGATGACATAGTCCTTGAGATATGCGTAGGCATGCGCCGACACTGCCGTTACGTCTAGCTGGTGATCCATTGCGCGCTGGTTCAGGGTTTCAATGTCGGCAATCACATGTCGGACCGACAGCCCCGATTTGACCTTGCCTGAAGCGATTCCATAGAACATGAAGGCGTCGTCAGCGTCAGGAGTATGGGCTACGGAAACCTCCATCGCTTCAGATTTTTCGTTACGTCACTATTAAATCAATACAGTTTCCGACTAGCGCTTTACCTTGAATGCCACGCGCATCAGTGCCTGGTATTCCACTATCTTATCATTAGACACGATGACATTTAGCTTGAGCACTTCAGCCGTCCGGATATCCTTGACGGTTTTTGCTGTTTCCTCTACTGCATTCTGGACTGCGCCATCGAACCCTTCAGCGGACTCGCCCAGAATATCGATGTACTTGAACACCATGCCTACTGGGCCTCCTGTGTCTCAGCGGCAGAGATCCATCTAATTCGCCTAGTATATTTGACCATGAGAAATGGACACGGCAGAGTAAGTAGTTAAACTTTTTGCATATTGGCACAAAAAATTGGGAAACTTGCAGGAAACGAAGCATATGAAATTTCTAATTTTAATTCTTTTATACAAGTAATGAAATAATATAGTATTGTCAAGAACTGATGGCATGACGACCACTGATCATCACGTGAACGGTGCGGACGCGATGATGGCGCCCAACATTGCGGCATTGCTAGTGATGCCCGTTGGAGAAGTAATGAGGTCTGACGTCGCGACGCTTGAAACCAGCAGTACTGCAGAAGATGCGCTAAGAGCGATGCAGGAAAAGAACGCGCGCAGTATACTTGTTTCGAACAAAGGAGAAGTCGTTGGCATTGTCAGCAAAACAGACATCCTGTTCAAGGTCACTTCGCAGGGAAGGAACCCGGCAAAAGTAAAGCTCCGAGAAATCATGACGAGCCCAGTCCTCGCGGTCAACCCTCAGACTACGATAAAAGAAGCGCTGGCGCTGATGGACAAAAACAAGGTGAGGCAGTTGATGGTTCATGCGTATGCAGCGGTACTGGGAATGCTAACAAGAGAAGACATCTCAGAGCGCGTGGAAAGGATCTCGCTCCACTCAGAAGAGACTGCGATATCCGGCACTCCGGCGTGCATCATTGACACAAAGACGATCTCGTTTACGATGGACTCTTCAAAGGCCAAGTTCCAGTGTCCATATTGCGGATCCCCGTTTGACACCACGGAAGGCCTTTCAAAACACATCGACAGGCTGCACGAAGAGTCGGGAGTTCTTGAAGGCGACTACCGCAAGATGATGAAGTAAACAATTGCAAGAATAGATCGAGGTGAAGGAACATTTAATAGCCCTTCGGCGAACTTTTTTCGTTTGAGTATATGCCGAAGTTCAAGTCTACCCAAGATATCCTGAGGATTATTGGTAACAAGGAACAGATACGAAATTTTGGAGTCATTGCCCACGTAGATCACGGCAAGACTACGATGAGTGATAGCTTGCTTGCGGCATCCGGCATCATTTCGCCGTCAGTTGCAGGCCAGGCGCTAGCTCTCGATTCCATGAAGCTTGAGCAGAACCGCCAGATGACAATCAGGGGTGCAAACGTCACGCTATTCTACGAAACGGAAGGCAAGGAATACGTCATCAACATGATAGATACGCCTGGCCACATTGACTTTACTGGCAGAGTTACACGCGCTCTGCGCGCCATAGACGGCGCGGTCGTTGTGTCAGACTCTGTCGAAGGGATCATGACACAGACAGAGACCGTCACCAGACAGGCGCTTGAAGAGCGCGTAAGGCCGGTCCTGTACATCAACAAGATTGATCGCCTTGTCAAAGAGCTCAAACTGGACGCCCCAGCCATGCAAAAGTGGCTTTCTAACATTATTGCCCACTTTAACCAGTTAATTGACATTTACGCAGAGCCCGAAGTCAAGGAAAAGTGGAAGGTCAGCATCCAAGGCAACACGGTGGCGTTTGGCTCTGCCAAGGACAGATGGGGCTTTAACTTTAACATGTGGAGCAAGACCAAGATTGGCTTCAAGGAAGTTTATGACGCGTACATGTCGGGAGATCCGAATGCCATCAAGGAGCTCGCGCAAAAATCTCCACTTCATGACGCCGTACTAGGAATGGTCGTACAGCACCATCCCCCTCCCCACGTGGCCCAGAAGTATAGAATTCCAAAGATCTGGACCGGCGATCTCAACTCCGACATTGGCAAGGCGCTGGTTGCATGCGATGAAAAAGGTCCCGCGCTAATGATGGTTACAACTATTAATGTCGATCCTCAGGCTGGACGGGTTGCCACGGGAAGACTGTATTCTGGCACCATCAAGGACGGTGATGATATATTTCTCATTGACGCCAAACGACCTGGCAGAGTCCAGTCCGTCAACATCTACATGGGCAACACAAGAGAGATTGTAAGCGTAATTCCAGCTGGAAATATCCCGGCACTGCTAGGACTCGACTACGCAGTCGCAGGAGAAACAATCTCTACTGTGAAGGGCACCCATGCGTTTGAATCGATAAAGTACGTTTCAGAGCCGGTAGTCACAATCGCAGTAGAACCAAAGCATCCAAAGGACTTGCCAAAGTTAGTCGAGGCGCTCCGGAGGATTACGGTCGAGGATCCCAACCTTATCGTCAAGATTAACGAAGAAACCGGAGAAACGCTGATGGCAGGGATGGGCGTTCTCCACCTGGAAATTGCCAGTTCACTTTTGCAGGAAGCCGGGCTTGACATTGTAACGACCCAGCCGCTAATCAACTACCGTGAAACCATCAGGTCAAAGGCAGGGCCGATAATGAGCAAGTCTCCAAACAAGCACAACAAGATCTTTTTGCGGGTTGAGGCATTGCCAGACGACATACTTGACATGATCAGAACGGGCAAGATTAAGGAAGACATGGACAAGAAGGAAATGGCCAGGCTGCTCAGGGAAAAGGGATGGAGTGCCGACGAAGCGAGAAGCGTTTCCGCCGTCGACCAGAGCGGCAATATGCTTATCGACGAAACCAAAGGTGTCCAGTTCCTGCAAGAATCCATGGACTCTATTAGATCCGGATTTGACGACGTGATCCACAATGGACCTATTGCCCACGAATCAGTAAGGGGAGTCAAGTTTGTGCTCAATCACTTTGTCCCCCACGAGGACCCGGCACACAGAGGTCTTGCACAGCTGATGCCGGCGACGAGGAGAGCGATGCTGGGCGCGATGCTTATTGCAGATCCAGTCTTGCTGGAGCCTATCCTTGGCGTGGAGGTCAAATGCCCACAAGAACAGATCGGGGCAGTTGGTGGAGTGCT